>JBDUCR010000449.1:0-3109 GCA_040003345.1 bacterium | reverse complement strand
GGGATAACGAGCAGACCGAGAATCGCCGCCGCGATGAAGAGGGTGAAGGCCGTGCGCTGAAACAGCGCCGGCATCTGCGCGAGCTTCTCCGGGTCGACCTTTCCGCCGAGCAGGCCCGCGACGAGGTTGCCGAGCGCGATGGACATGAACCAGACACCCATCATCTGCCCGATGAACCGTGGCGGCGCGAGCTTCGTGACGGAGCTCAGTCCGACAGGGCTGAGCGCGAGCTCGCCGACGACCTGGAGCAGGAACGTCACGAGCAGCCAGAGGATGGACACGCGCGCACCGACTCCGCCTCCGGCGATGACGTGATTCGTCGCCGACACCATAATGAGGTAGGAGAGACCAGCACAAAACAGAGCGAACGCGAACTTCGTGGGCGCCGAGAGATTGACGTTCCGCTTCGCGAGTGAAAGCCAGATTGCCGCGAACACCGGTGACAGAGTGACGACGAAGAACGGCGTGGCCGACTGGAGCCACAGTGTCGGCATTTCCCAGCCGAAGATGGTGCGATCCGTGAAGTCGCGCGCGAACAGGTTGAGTGATGTCGGTGCCTGTTCGTATGCGGACCAGAATGTTGCGGAGAACAGGAACAGCACGAGGATCACTGCGCAGCGTTTGATCTCGTCGCGCGAAAGTCCGGCGAAGAAGAAGAGATACATGAAGTACGCGACCGCGAGCACGCCGATGAAAATCGTCATTCTCTGCGCGATCGCGAGTGGGTTCACCGGAATGACACCCGCCATCGCGAGTGCCACGATGATCCCGACGACAACGAGAGCAGCGATGGTGATGTTGCGAACCGTGCGCTGCTGCTCAGGTCCGACTGACGGATAGAGTCCAATCGGTCCCAGCGTCTTGCCGGCGCGCGCGCGATATGTGAACAAGCCGATCAGCATACCGACGCCCGCAGCGCCGAATCCCCAGTGCCAGCCCACCCGCTCCCCGAGAGCGCCGGTGAGAAACGGCGCGACGAACGCGCCGAGGTTGATGCCCATGTAGAAGATTGCGAATCCGCTGTCCTGTCGCGCGCCGCCATCGGGATAGAGATCACCGACGATCGCCGAGATGTTCGGCTTGAGCATTCCCGTCCCCATGACGATGAGGATGAGTCCAAGAAAGAATGCCTGATGCGCGAACACTGCGGAGAGCGCGATGGAGAGATGGCCGAGTGCGATCAGCACTCCGCCCCACCAGATCGAGCGTCGCAGTCCAAGCCAGCGGTCGGCGATCCAACCGCCTGGCAGCGACGCGAGGTAGACGGATGATGCATAGATGCCGACGATCGCGGACGCGGCTTCGCGGGTGAATCCGAAGCCGCCTTGCGCGAGCGCGGCCGTCATGAAGAGGACGAGCAGCGGCCTGATGCCGTAGTATGAGAACCGCTCCCACATCTCGGTGAAGAAGAGCACCGACAGCCCACGCGGATGGCCGAAGAAGCTTCGGTCGTCCGTTATGTAGCGGAGGTCCGCAGGTGGCTCGTCGTGTGCGAGCGCGGCAGCCGCGGGCTGCGTGAAAACGGGCTTGTCTGTCATCAGTGGCTGTCGCCGGTGTGATTAGTGGGCAGCTGTCGTGTCGATGCTACGGTGCAGCGCTGCGCGAGGCAAAAAGAAATCCGGCGGGTTCGTGCCGCCTGCTGCGCGCTGCGTCTCCCACGCGATGGTGGTTGGCGGCTGTTTGATACACGCGGCCCAGTGGCCAGGTGCCTTTTCCTCGAGCGGCGGTATGATCACGGCACACGATGCATCGCGCGCGGGATGCTGACAGCGCGGATGAAACACGCATCCCGATGGCGGATTCGCCGGCGAAGGAACGTCGCCGGCGAGCAGAATGCGTTCACGCTTGACGCCAGGATCGGGCGCGGGAACGGCCGAAAGCAATGCTTGCGTGTACGGCATGATCGGCGTGCTGTAGAGCGCGTCCACCGACGCCGTTTCAACGATGCGTCCGAGGTACATCACGGCGACACGATCCGCGATGTGCTCGACGACGGAGAGATCGTGCGCGATGAACAGATAAGCGAGCCCGCGATCGCGTTGCAGATCCTGCAGCAGATTCACGACCTGCGCCTGCACACTCACGTCGAGCGCGCTCACTGGCTCGTCGCATACGATGAAGCTGGGTTCGACCGACAACGCCCGCGCGATGCCGACGCGCTGCCGCTGGCCCCCGGAAAACTCATGCGGATAGCGGCTCGCATACTCCGGACGCAATCCAACTTCCTCGAGCAGCTGCTTGACGCGCGCGTCGGCCGCGGCGCCTTCGGCGAGCTTGTGAATCGTAAGCCCTTCACGCACGATCGCGCCGATGGACATGCGCGGATTGAGCGACGAGAACGGATCCTGAAAGACGATCTGCATTCTGCGACGCAGGCGACGCAGATCGCCGGCGTCGAGTGCGAGAACATCATTGGCGTCGAAGTGCACGGTGCCGCTGGTCGGCTCGATGAGTCGCAGCACGGCGCGTCCAGTGGTGGACTTGCCGCAGCCCGATTCGCCGACGAGCGCGAGCGTCTCGCCGGCATCGACGTCAAACGACACGCCGTCAACAGCGCGCACCTGCCCACTGACCTTGCCGAACACTCCGCGCTTGATCGGAAAGTGTTTGACGAGATCCTTCACGGAGAGGAGCGTCATGCGGCCGTCGCTCCCAGCTCGGCCGCGATCGGCGTGTGTGGATTCGCGCGTCGCTCCGGCTCGACGGCGAGATGGCAGCGCGACGTATGCCCGACGCCAATCTGATAGAGCGGAGGATGCTCAGTTGCGCATCGCTCCCACGCGTACATGCAGCGATCGCGAAAGCGACATCCATCAGGCCAGTTCGTCGGCGGCGGCACCGTACCTGGAATCGTCGCGAGACGCTCGGCCGTTCCGCCGACACGCGGCATCGCGCCGAGCAGACCTTCCGTGTACGGATGATGTGCGTGTGCGAAAAGTTCGGTGGTCGTCGCCTCTTCGACGACTTCGCCGGCGTACATCACGATCACGCGCGAACAGTTTTCCGCGACGACGCCAAGATCGTGCGTGATGAGCAGAATCGACGTGCCGAGTCGCTTGGTGAGATCGGCGAGCAGCTCGAGAATCTGCGCCTGGATGGTGACGTCGAG
>JBDUCR010000445.1:0-10481 GCA_040003345.1 bacterium | reverse complement strand
GCCACGTGCGCGTCATGTGACGCAGCTCGCGCAGACCATCTTCAGTTTCGATTGCTTCGCTCAACGCCGTACCGACGCCGAGCCAGCCGGTGAGCATCAGGCGAATCTGCGTCCACCCGAATGCCCACGGAATCGCGCGAATGCCATCGATGCCGGCGTTCGCACCAGGGCGATATGCGGGACGAGAGCCGAAGCGCGCGTCCGCAAGCTCCGCGATTGGCGTCGCGATGCGGAACAACGCGAACAGCTCCGGGCTTTCGTGTACGAGCGCGCGATAGAGCGAATACGAGCGCGCGGCGAGCGAATCAACGATGTCGCGAAAGCGGTTGACCTCGGAGGGATCGAGGCCGATGCGCCAGTCGGTGAAGCCATGCAGCAGCACACCGGACACTGTGACCTCGAGCGTACGCTCGGCAACTGGCAACAATCCGAACTGCTGTGAAATGATCTCGCCTTGCTCGGTGATCTTGATTCGATAGTTCACTGTGCCTGGCGGAAGTGCAGACAACGCGCGATGCACCGGCGATCCGCCACCGCGTCCAACGCCGCCTCCGCGGCCATGAAAGAGCAGCAGATCGACTCCCGCGTCGCTGAACACCGCCGCGAGCGCTTCCTGCGCGCGATACAATGCCCATGACGCCGACAGAAGACCGGCGTCCTTTGCGGAATCGGAATAGCCAAGCATCACTTCCTGCCGGTTGCCGCGCGCAGCGAGTTGGCGGCGATACACCGGATCCGCGAGCAGATCGCGCATGACGTCGGGGGCGCGGTCGAGATCATCGAGGGTCTCGAACAGCGGAACGACGTCAATGCGAGACGTCGAAGGTTCTGCAGCGAGATCAACGAGTCCAACTTCTCGCGCGAGCAACAGCACGCGAAAGAGGTCGTCTGACGAGCGTGCCATCGAGACGATGTACGTCGAGGCAGCAGCGGCGCCCGACTCCTCCTGAATCGTGCGAATCACACGCAGCGTATCGAGCACTCGGCGCGTTGCGTCGCTCACCGGCAGATGTGCGCCGACCAGCGGCCGCCTGCCAGTGAGCTCTGCGCGCATCGCGGTTGCGTCGAGTGATGGAAGTCCGAGGAGACTCGCAATCTCGTCGACGGCAGCGCGATGCATATCGGCGTGATCACGAATGTCCATCATGAATCCGTGAAAGCCGTGTGCGCGCACGACAGCGATCATCGGATCCAGCACAGTGCGACTCGCCTCGACTGCGCCTGCGGAGAGCACGCTGTCGCGCACGATCACGAGGTCGCGCTCGAAGTCAGCGACGCTCGCATACGCGGCGGGCTCGGGACGAAACGTTCCGCCGTCGCGCGACGCCACGAGACGTCGCGTCGCGGCGATGCGTGCGGCCATGAAGCTGAGCTTGAGACGAACGGGCTCCGACGAATTGCGGCGGCGGTTCGCGGCCCAGACGTCGGGCAACAGCTTCTCGTCTTCCTCGATTGACGCCAGCAATTGCGCTGGAGGAGTGGCGAGCTGTGCCGACAGCGCGAGTCGTTCGACGAGATCGTCGAGTGCCGCGCCGTAGCGGCCGAGTATCACGTGACTGGCGCGTCGCGCCGATGCAAGCGTGGTATCGGGCGTGACGAACGGATTTCCATCGCGATCGCCGCCGACCCAATTGCCGAGATGAATGGGCACCGGGATGCGCAGTGCGTCTGCAGTTGCGCTGAACTCGTCCTCGAACGCGCGCATGAGCGCATCGCGTGCTCTGGCGCTCGCGTCGATGAGTCGAGTTTCAAGATACCAGAGGCCGGTGCTCACCTCATCGAGCACCGTTGGCCGGTCACGACGAATTTCGGCCGTGAGCCAGAGCAGCTCGACTTCGCCATCCAGTCGCTCGTCGAGCTCGCGTCGCTCCGCATGCGCGGTTGTTTCCCACGAAAGCAGCAGATCGGCGACCCGTGCCTGAAGCGCGAGCAGCGTGCGTCGCGTCGATTCGGTCGGATGCGCGGTGAGGACAGGACGTACGTCGAGACGGGTGATGGCGCCGAGTACGTCGTCGGCGGAGCGTCCTGCTTCGCGCAGCTTGCGCATCGTCCAGCGCGCGGATGCCGGTTGTGGTGCAGCGTCGGCGTCGCGTGCATACACGCGGCTCCTGCGCACGCGATGCACCTGTTCGGCGGTGTTGATGAGCAGAAAGAACAGCGTGAATGCGCGCGCAGCGGTAGCGCAGAGCGGAAGCGGAAGTGCTTCGACGCGCGCGAGGAGCGTCTCGAGGTTGGGCGCGTCGGTGTCGCGACGACGACGTGCGCGTGCGTCGCGACGAAGTGTCTCGACGGTCGCGAATGCTTCATCTCCCTCGAGACGACGAATGACGCGGCCGAGTGCGGCGGCGAGGCGTCGGACGTCTTCGTGGAGGGGAAGATCTTCGGGCCGAGTCGGGAGCACGGGCAGTTGGTTCACGCGAAGTGTTGCGGCTCGGTGGCGATGCGACGGATCAACGATCCATCACCGGAAGATATGCGCGCCATGGGCCGACGGCTTCACGATATTGTTTCGCCATTACTCGCGCGATCTGCGCGATGTGTCCGAGGTCGTGTCCGACCCAGGTGGAGAGGAGCTGTCGCAGCGTGACGGCCCCGAATACGGGGTGCTCGCCTTCGAGTGCGAGCTGGTCGTCAGTCAGTCGCCACGATGTGAGTGTTGCGAGGTTCTTCGTTCGCAGACTCGCAAACTCATCGAGAAGATCGGCGATTGACTTGCCCTCGCTCTCGTGGAACTGCGCGACGCGATCGTACGGTTCGAAGCGCCGGTTCTCGCCCTGAGCGAGTATCTGCTGCGCGCGTGTGATCCAGTCGGATCGCTCACCGTGGACGAGATGGCCCATGATGACGTACGCGCTCCAGGTATCCGGACCTTCGTTGGCGTCGGTCCAGGCAGGCGAGAGGTCGGCGAGCAACGCGTACAACGTTTTCGGTGTGCGCTCGAGAACAGCGGCACCTTCAATGAGATCGAAGTTCATTGGGCAATTCTTATGTGAACTGGGTGGAGCGAGCAATATCGGCGAGCGACTGCTCAACCATCACCATTATAAAAGTTCGGGCGACCGCGTAGCGCCAGAGCTACATGCGCAACGAGCTCGATGGCGATGAACAAGAGACCGGCGACCCACCACTGTGGGAGCGAATTCGCGTTTGTGAGTGGGGAGACACGCATCGTGAGCATGATCGCGATCCTCAGTGCAACGCCGCCGATGAACCAGACGCCGAATCGCGCGGCGACCTGCAGTGCGCGCGACCCGGGGATGCGCGGTCGCAGCCAGTTCAGGAACAGCAGCTCGATCCAATGGCCACCGAAGGAGATCCAGAGCACGAGTACGGCGGCGACCGGCCACGCCTGCAGTCTGCCGAAGCGCCAGGCCACGACTCCGCCGACGATCACCGCGAGACCGACGGTGCGCAAGAGTGTCTCGCGGAGCGGTTCTCGAAACGGCTGCCAGGGCGAAGTCACTTCAGGGCCATGGGCTCGCTGGTGAAGAATCTGCTGACGCGTCCGATACTGAAGCACAGGCAGAGCACTCGCTATGCGCAACAGTGTCAAAGATCGTCGAGGGCAAGAGCGCGATGCTATGGTCGCGCATGTAGGCGCGCTCGCCGTTTTCGGACACGAATCGACATCCCAACCCCGCCGACGCACCGTCGCCGGCCGGCGCGACCCAATGGCGGGCGTGTCAAACCTCCACGATGACAGAATCATGCGATCTAACCGCACGCTCGTCGTCGCCGCCATACTGGCCGGCGCGATGCTTTCCACGAGCGCGTCAGCGCAGAGCAATATCGACCGGCTCAAATTCTTTGGCTTTCTCAACCAGGGGTTCGGCGTCGCGGGAGAAATGCCGATCCTCGGCTTGGCCAAGGACGTGACTACCGACTATCGCGCTGCGGCTCTTCAGCTTCGCTTCGAGATTTCGCCGACCGACAACATCGTGCTGCAGGCGGGCGCGCGCTCACTCGGTACCAGTCCGCTCGGAGCTGCACCGGGCGCGGTCTCGCTGGACTGGGCGTTTTATCATCACCGTTTCGATCATGTCTCCGCTCGTGTCGGTCGCATTCCTGCACCATTCGGATTCCTGAGCGAGCGTCGTGAGGTCGGCACCCAACTGCCATTCTATCGCGCTCCCGCCGGCTACTACATCGAGGGTCTTCGCAGCATCGATGGCGCCATGGCAACGAGCGACTTGTCGTTTGCAGGCGGTTCGCTCGAAACGAGCGTCTTCGGTGGCGGAACCAACGCCTCGATTCTGACGTGGTTGCCGCCGGGCTATCCCATCGCCGTCGTGAACACACAGCTGCGCTTCGAGCGGATGTTCGGCGCCCAAGTTGTCTATTCGACGCCAATCGATGGCGTGCGACTCATCGGTGGCATCTCCTCGTTGCGCGTACTTGACACCGCCCAGACGCAACTCGCTCCGGCGATAACGTCCGTGACGATGAGTGGCGGACTGGAAGCGCGCTTCGACCGGGCCTTTGCCCGTGGCGAATCGCGGCGCGTCAAGAGTGGCCCTACGAGCAGAACGTACAACTACTACGGCCAGTTCGGCGTGCGCCCGATCGGAAACCTGTGGATCAACGCACAGGGAGACTTTACCTCGACGGAAGAGTACTCCGGCGCAACGAAGAGCTACCCGAGCCGATTGAGTTCGGCTGACCGGGCGCTCGGATTGTCGTATCAACTCGCGCAAAATGTCGTCGCGAAGCTCGAGCAACATTGGGCCAAGGGTGGTGTCGACGCCTTCGTCGCGCCGACCGCTGACTTCCCGTATGCGCACTATAGCATCGCGAGTTTCGCGGTCAGCTTCTGAGTCGCCGACATCATACGAGACGAATCATGACGAAAATACGAATTCTGCTCGCGAGTCTGGCGCTGCTTCTATTCGCCGGTCCGCTGAGCGCGCAGGGTTACGTGATCGTGGTCAACGCTGCGAACCCGATCAACACTCTGAGCAAGAGCCGCGTGAACGATCTGTTTCTCAAGCGCAGCGTACGATGGGATGACGGCACCGCAGCGGCACCGGTGAATCTCGACCGCGCGTCGGCGACGCGTGATCTGTTCAGCCGCGCAGTCCATGGCAAGGCGACGTCGGTGGTCGAATCTCACTGGCAGGAACAGATCTTCGCCGGCAAGGAAACTCCTCCTCCGATGTACGGCTCCGACGCGGAAGTGCTCGCGTTCGTGCGAACGAAGCCGGGCGCCATCGGCTACGTCAGCGCGGGAGCTTCACTCGGTGCAGACGTGAAAGCAGTAAAGATCAACTAGCAGGCTGCACCAATGTCCAGCATCATTGAAAGCGCGGTCGCTCGATGGATGACAGTCCTCAGCGGCCGCCCGTTCGGCCAACGCATCCGCCTTCTGCCGATCGGCGCGTCGTTCGCGATGGGGTTGATCCTTGTCCTCAGCATCGGACTCGGGATCATCAACTCGCGTCGTCTCGTGCAGATCGAAGAGCGGTACTATCCGTCGGTCAATGACAGCCGGGCGATGAGCGAGACACTTCACTCGCTGCAGACCAGTCTGCAGAACGCCGTGGCCGCGCAGGACACCGACCGACTCGCCGCAACGGACTCGCTCCGCAAGGAATTCCAGTTGCACGCGGGTGCACTGGCCGGTCGTGATCCGGGCAATACGCTGAACGCCGATCTGATAACGCACTTCGACCGATATTACGCGATCGCCCGTCGCGCGAGCAGCATGCTCATCCGCGGCGGTGCGAATCCGGATTCCGTCTCGGCCGCGGTGAGCGGCATGGTTGGCGACTACAAATCACTCTCCGCCGCGCTGACTGAAAAGATCGCGATCGAAAAGGTCTCGATCGCGAATGCATTCCGAAACGCGCGATGGCTGCAAGCCGGAGGAGTGATCGGCATAGCGCTCATTGCGCTGATGTCGATTCTGGCACTGGGTACGCTGGCAATCGCCACGGCCAGATCACTGACCGATCCGCTCGAGGAGGTTGTCACTGTTGCGAACCTCATTGCGCAGGGTGAGATGTCGGTGCACATCCCCGACCCGGGACAGGATGAGCTCGGACCGTTGCGTCATGCATTGAAGGGAATGGTCGGCTACCTGAAGGAGATGTCGGCGGTCGCGCACGCGATCGCTGGCGGAGACGTATCAAAAACCGTGACTCCCCGTTCGCCGCGTGACGAATTCGGCACGGCGTTCGCCGACATGCTGAGCTACCTGGGCGAGATGTCAGCAATGGCCGAGCTTCTCGCGGCGGGTGATCTTACCGTGCAGCCGCAACCGCGTTCGTCGGCTGATTCGTTTGGCCACTCGTTCGCCAGTATGGCAGCGCGATTCAATGTGATCGTATCAGAACTTCGTGGTGCCGCCGAGACCATTGCGGCGTCGTCGTCGGAGATGACTGTTTCCGCGGGGGAACTTGCGGCAACAGCGGGCGAGGGTGCGCTGAGCATTCAAGATGCGGTTAACCGCCTGGCCATCTTGTCCGCGTCAGTTCGCCGTAACGCGGAGCGCAGCCACCAGATGGAGCGCACTGCTCTCGACGGCGTCAATAACACTCGTGAGGGTGCGCGAGTCGTGCAGGAGACCATCGATTCTTCGCGAGAGATTTTTGCCAGGACATCGGTGATCGAGGCTATTGCCAGCCAGACGAATTTGCTCTCACTCAACGCTGCCATCGAGGCCGCGCGTGCCGGGGAACATGGTCGCGGTTTCGCAGTCGTTGCCAATGAAGTGCGTACCCTCGCGTCGCAGGCGGCGACAGCAGCGAGTGACATCTCCGATCTCACGGCGAGCAGTCAGGAGCGGGGCGAACGCTCGAAGCAGATTTTGGCCAACCTCGCGCCGGGCATGGCAGGTGCCGCTGCGTTCGTGAAGGAGCTCGCTACCACGTCGGCCGAACAGGCCCTGGACCTCAACGAGATCGAGCAGTCCATGAAGCGCGTGGATGAGCTGACGCAGCGCAACGCCGCGGCCGCAGAGGAGTTCGCGGCGACGTCGCAGGAACTGTCGGCGCAGGCGACCACGCTCGAAGAGCTGGTCGGACAATTCCGCATCACGGACACGCGGCAGCCCTTCAAGCCAAAACCAGCATCCGTTCTTCCACGTGCGCGTAAGAGCAGTGTACCGGCGAAGCGCACGACATCATCTCACACGAAAGTGCCGGCGTAACCAACAGAGACGCATGCGACTCAACACGGCCGTGACCATGAGCCTCGTGACGATCCGCGCTCATTGGTCATACGCTCGCGCCATCGTGGTGGGTGAATGGTTTGCTCTTAGTCTGCTGGCCACCGGTTGCGGCGAAGCGTCTCACGACGCGATTCGCATTGGCGGCGCAGGGTGGTTCAGCAGCCCAACGGTGACTGCAGCCGACAATCTCGTGGGCATTCAGATCGCGGTGGATGAGGCGAATGCGGCTGGTGGCGTACTCGGACGGCGCTTGGAGCTCGTCGTGGCCGACGATCACGGCGTTGGCACCGACGCCGCCCGCGTCGCCGAACAATTCGTCAATGACCCCAGCATCGTGGCGGTCGTCGGCCACTCGATTTCACAAGCCATGCTTGGCGCCGTGTCCATCTACGACGGTCATCTCGCGGCCGTTGGCTCCACGACGACGGCGCCGGGGCTCACCAATGTGTCGCATTGGTTCTTTCGCGCGGCACGCAGCGACGCAGCACTCGGCGCGCAACTCGCCGGATTTGCGATCGCTCAGCATTGGAACCGCATTGCCATTCTCTATGAGAACGATGACTACGGGCGGATGCTCGCACGCTCGTTTCGGTCCAGAGCGGAGCACCTCGGTGGCACCGTGGTCTCGAACGATTCCTTTATCGATGGCGACAGCGACCTGACCATCTTTGCGAAGATGTACGCTCGCCTGCAACCGGACGTGATCGTCGTGATCTGCACCGACGGGTCGGCGCGAGCGTTTCTGCAGGCCGCCGTCGCGCATCATCTCAAGAGTCACATCATTGGCGCGGACGGCTGGACCGCATCACTTGCCACGACGCCCTCGGCGGACGGCGTGTTCGTCCCATCCGCATTCCTCCCGGACGACAATCGCCCGCGCGCGGAATATTACCGCGAACGGTTTCGCGCCCGTTACGGCCGCGAGCCCGACGCCGTGTCCGCGCTCGCGTACGACGCCGCGCGCGCGGTCATTGCCGCGATCGCTCAGGGCGGAGCAACCCGTCAGGGCGTACAGCGAGCGCTCGCCTCCAAAGAATTCGTGGTCGATGGAGCAAGTGGCGCAGTTCGCTTTAAGGACGGCGACCGAGTGGGAAGCGGCGGAGGCCTGGTACAGGTACGCGACGGAAAGTTCAATACCTATCTTCGATGGCCAGACGAGCCTTAAGAACGACCTCCTGATTCTGCCGGCGTAAACCAACGGAGACCACGCGGCTCAACACGGCGCGTCTCCGGACGGCGCCCGGCTCGCTCTCCCAAAGCGAACGATTCGCGGCATGCCCACGTCATTCACGAGCAGCATGCTCGAGAGAATCATTGCAAGGCCGACGAACATGCTCAACGCCACCCGCTCGCCAAGAAAGAGATGTCCCCAGAGCATGCCGAACACGGGAATGATGTAGGTGACGGTGTACGTCCGCGTCGGTCCTATGCGCGCGATGAGACGGAAGAACAGCAGATACGCGACCGAGGTGCAGAGGACCGCCAATCCCAGCAGCGACCAGATCGCGCCTCGCGGCACAGGGAGGCGTGGCGGATTGAGGAGCGCCGGCACAATCATCCACGCGAAGGCGGCGGCTTGCTGGCCGAACGCCAGCGTCGACGATGGAAGATGAGACAGGTTACGCTTTGTATGTACGCCGGCGAAGGCATAGCTGGCTGACGCCAACAGCATCGCGGCGATGCTCAACGTCATCGCACCCGTCATCGCGACTGGGCTCCACCCGACGAGGGTCGCGACGCCAAGTACTCCGATCAGCATCCCCGATCCGCGTTTGGGTGTGATGCGTTCACCCAACCATACGATCGACAGGAACGCGCCGAACAATGGGGTCGTCGCATTGAGTATCGCCGCCAGCGATGCACTGAGCCTCAACTCAGCCCAAGCGATGAGCGTGAATGGGATTGCGGCGTTCACCGCGCCAAGGACGAGGAGCTGACGTGCGTTGCCGGCCAAGCCTGACGGAGCGCGACCAATGAGGGCGAGCCCGACGTAAAGCAGCACACCAGCGATTGCGATCCGTGCGCCAATCAGGGCGAACGGCCCGAATGCCGGCACAGCAATTCGAATGAGAAGGAACGATCCACCCCAGAGCGCGCCGAGCGCGATGAGTGCTGCAAGATCCTTGAACTTCATGTTGTGATGCACCTTGGTTACAATGAGCTTTCTCTCGACGCGAGAAATTGTCGCGTACGTCCCCATTCGCATCGTAGACGTCTCGACACTCATGCTCAAATGAGCAATCGCTCACATCGTACCGGGCGCGCGTCGTGACTGATGCGCAGCTCGAAGCGTTCGTCGCGGTTGCGCAGTCGGGCAGCTTTACGCAGGCAGCTCGAACGCTGGGGCTCACGCAGTCTGCAGTGAGCCATGCGGTGACGAGCCTCGAGCAGTCACTCGGAGTTTCGCTCGTGGATCGCGCGACGCAGGGCGCGCGGCTCACGCGGGCGGGCGAGCGCATCATCCCACATGCGCGCGACATTCTTCGTCTCAAGGTGCAGATCGCGCAGGACGCGGAAGCAGCGCGCCGGCTGCTCGATGGGCAGCTCCGCATCGGCTCCTTCGGCGTGAGCGCGTCGCGTCGCCTGCTGCCACCTCTACTCGATACGTTTACCGCTCGTCATCCAGGCATTGGCATTCTGGTGCGCGAGGGCGACGACGGGGAAGTCGAGGGTTGGCTGCGCGACGGCTTGGTGGACATCGCGTTCGTGAACCTGCCGAATGATGGATTCGACACCATCGAAGTCGCGGCGGATCGATTCTACGCTGTGGTGCCGGCGAGTCACCCGCTCGCGCACGCCGAATCTTTTCCGGTAGAGGAGCTGGCGTCGCTCCCGTTCATCATGTCATCCGGCGGTTGCGAGAGCATGATACGAGAGACGTACGACGTCGTCTCGCTCGACGTGCGTTTCCGCATTCGCGATGTAGAGACCATGATCGCGATGGTCGCGCGGGGCACGGGCCTCGCCCTTATTCCCCGGCTCGCGCTGCCCGACGATACGCCGTCGGGCGTGGCGTTCGTGCCTCTGGCCAGCGACTTCATTCGACGCATTGGCCTGGCCGTACGGACACAAGAGAGTGCAGGCTCGCCAGCGCGCGCCATGCTCAAAATGGCGAGACGCGAGAAGAAGGAAATGCCTGCTCGACTCTGAGGCTCTGTCATCCCGCAGGAGCGAGCGACGCAACGGACTTGTCATCCCGCAGGAGCGAGCGAAGCAAGCGAGTGTCGGGATCTACCTTCGTGCCGATTATTCCGGCCACGAGCGCAACGAAAGCAGATCCCGACACTCGCTATCGCTCCTGCGGGATGACAGG
>JBDUCR010000246.1:0-10552 GCA_040003345.1 bacterium | reverse complement strand
CGAAATCGCCGACCGAAACACCCCCGCTCGTCAGCACGAGATCGCAACCATCTGCGTCGCGCAATCGCTCGGCGAGCACCTCAGGATCGTCGATCGCAACGCCCAGCGGAACAGGCTCGCCTCCGGCCGCGCGAACGGCGGCAGCGAGCGCGTAACTGTTCGACGACACAATGCGTCTTCCGGCGAGTACCTCGTCGAACCGTTCGATTGGTGCGAGCTCGTCGCCAGTGGCAAGAATCGCAACGCGCGGCTTGCGATACACCTCGGGCGCCGCACTACCAACAGACGCAAG
This sequence comes from bacterium, assembly GCA_040003345.1. Classification (GTDB taxonomy): domain Bacteria; phylum Gemmatimonadota; class Gemmatimonadetes; order Gemmatimonadales; family Gemmatimonadaceae; genus AG11. The sequence continues at coordinate 10,260 of JBDUCR010000246.1, read as the reverse complement.
AACGCCGATGTGCGCCGCACCGATCGCCGTGCCGGCGCGCATCACGACGTGACCAGCACGCACGTCCTCGCCGCGGAAACGGATATTGCGCGTGGCGTCGCGGTCGTCGATGATGGTCACTATGTCGTCGCCCGACTCGGTGTCTTCCACGCGAATGACCGTGTCTGCGCCTTGCGGCACGAACGCGCCGGTCATGATGCGTGCCGCTTCGCCGCGCTCGACGGCGCGCGTAAACAACGCGCCGGCAGCGATCGTGCCGACGACATTCAACCGAACCGGATTCGTCGTCGATGCGCCGCGCACATCGTCAGCGTGCAGCGCGAAGCCGTCCATGCTCGCGTTGTCGGCGAGCGGAAGAAAGATCGGCGATACTACATCGCGCGCGAGAATGCGACCGAGCGCGTCCTCCAGTGCGACTGTTTCCGTGGCGATAGGGCGCACACCAGACAGGATATGCGCGCTCGCTGCGTGAACATCGAGCCGCGTAACGGTCACACTACGGCTCGAGTCGCATCGAGGCGAGACGGATGCTGAGCGCGTCAGTCACCATGTCCACACGGCGAGTCGGCACGACGTAGTTGTTGCACAACGCGCTGAAGAGCAGCAGGCGTCCGTCCGCCGTGGTGACGTAACCCGAGAGCGAGCGTGCCTTGTCGAGCGTGCCGGTCTTTGCGTGCACGTTGCCTTGCGCCGGCGTGTTCTTCATGCGGCTTCGAATCGTGCCGTCGACGCCCGCGATCGGGAGTGCGTCGTAAAACATCTTGAAGTCGGGCGACCGCCGCATCACGTCGAGCACACGAACCAACGTGCGCGGTGATACGTAATCGTGCCGCGACAGGCCGCTGCCATCGCGCACAGCAAAGCCGTCGGACGCAGCGCCCCATTCGATCAATTGCCGGCTCACCACCCTCGACGCGCTGTCTGCACGACCGAAACCCGTCTTCTCGAGTGCAAGCGTCTTGAAGAGGATCTCACCGATCTGGTTCTGCGACGGCTTCTCGAAGAAGGGCAGCACTTCACGCAGCGTCGGCGATCGCATCGTGAACAACGAATCCGTCGTCGGTGAGGATGCAGTCGCGACGTCGTCGACTGTGATACCGCGCGAAGTCAACGCTTCGCGGAGCGCCGCGAGATAGGCAGCACGCTGATCACGAAACGCAAGCTCAACGATCACACTGTCGCCGACGGCAATCGTTCCGCCGACGAGAACGCCGGTGTGCGACGAATCCTGCCCGACGGTAATCCTGCGCGCCGCCGCGGTATCGGAAGACACCGCTCCCGATGCTAGCTGGTCCGTCGTACGTGCGCGAACGATCAGGCGCGGATATGTCGCCGCGGGACGCGTGAGTGCACGCACGGAATCACCGACGCGTGCGCCGCCATACACGACGACTTCGGTGAAGCCTTCGTTGAAATACGTCGCGTCGACGCCCGCCGAATACGATTCGTCGAGATCGTCCCACGACCAGCCGAAGCCAAGTGGCTCGTCGGTGAAGAGGGACCATGCGATGAGCCGGCCGCGCACGTGCGTCACGCCATGTGCGCGCAACGAGTCGGCAATGGCACGAAGGGGAGCGAGGGCGTCGCCCTTCTGCATGTGCGCGCTGATCGACGGATCGCCGTTCGCGCGAATCACGAGATCTCCCGCGAGCACGCCATCGCGTACGGCGCCGCGCGCGAAGAGCGTCGTGCTCCAGCGATAGCCGGGCTTCAATTGCGTGAGCGCCGTCGAGCCGGTGAGCAGTTTCATGTTGCTCGCGGGCATGAACAGCTTGTCCGCATTGCGGGCATAGAGCGTCTCGCCGCGTCCCGGATCGACGACGAGAAGTCCCCAGTTGGTGCTGCGAAACTCCGGCACGTCGACGAGTGAGTCGATGAACTGGCGAAGCGCAGATCGAGACGACGACGCAACCGGTGATGGCGCCGACGTGCCGGCGCTTCCACCCGCGCACGCAGCGACGAACAAGAGAGCAGCGATACGATGCGGGGATCGCATTCCGGATTCTGGATTGGAAGATTCTGAAGAGCGGCAACGCGCAGGATCCTTCGGACAGCGCTCGCACTCCGAAAGATGTCGTGCGCGCTGCTCAGCGTCGAGGCAATTCTCCGCCAATCGACTCGAGCTGCTCGGGCGTATCGACGCTCAGAAATACCTTCTCCGGATCGCCGTGCTCGACGAGCACGCGCTCGGGAATCGTGATCGCCGATGGCAGTGCTTCCCACAATGCGCCCGCGCGACGCTCGCCGCCCGCGAGTAAGGTCGAGCAGCGCTCGAGCGCGTCGTGCGAGTAGTACGCGCAGAGTGCTTCCACGATCGGCGGATCGCCGTGCACGGGAACGACTGCCGCCGCACCGATCTCGCCAAGCGCGCGCATGCCGCGCAGCAGCGGTGCCGTGACGAAGGGCATGTCCCACGCAACGACGATGACGGCGGCACCCTTCGCGGCGCGCAACGCGGTCTCGATCCCGGCGAGCGGCCCGAGCCCGGGCGTCTCATCCTCAACGACGCGCAGCTTCGGGAACCAGTCATCCGCAGCGGGATCGTTGCTCACGACGATCTGTCGATCCGTCGCGCCGCGCAATGCAGCGAGAATGCGATCGGCAATGCGAACGTCGTCAACGATCGCCAATCCTTTCGGCAGTCCACCGAACCGCCGCGCCGCACCTCCCGCGAGCAGCACGCCGACGCATGACGCCGTGCCATCACGAGCGCTCAGATGCGAAGCCCCCGCTGCTCGGCCGCCAGCTCCAGTTCAGTCGTGATCGCACGCTCGACGATGAATGCTTCCGTTCCGCGACGCGGGCGCTCCTTGAGAAAGCGGCCGCAATCGCTGCACATCACGAGTGTGTAGCCCACGTCGCGATTGGCAATGCGCGCGACACTCGGCGCATCCTCCGTGTTGCAGCTGAGACAGTCAGCGCGCGGGGAACGCCACTGCGCGTCGCAGCGCGCGCACACGAGTGTGCGATGGCCGCCGCGCTCGAGCAGCGCAATGTCGGGCGAGCCACCGCAGCACGGGCAGACGACGCGCGTCCAGTGCTTCCACAGCGACGCTGCTCCCACGCGAGCTGTCGCTGCACGAAGCAGCGCGTTGCCAATGATGATTGCCGCCTGGCGCGCGACGCGTTTGCGCAGATCGCGCGGCATCCGGTCACCGGTAAACCAGCTGGCGATGATGTCATCGACGTCGAGCTCGCTGTCGATCAGCGCGCGGCGATCGTGATTCGAGATGAATCCCCCAACCTCGAATGCGCCCAGGACGCGCTCGAAGCGCGGCTGGAGATCGCCGCATGAGCGCAGAACCTTGAGTGCATCGTACGCGACCTGACCGCTCGCGATACGTACGCGCGCAACGCCTGGATCGACAGATGGCGAGCAGTCGCTGACCACGTCGTCGTGGATGCGCAGAACCGGTGCGTACTGTTCGGCCGTCGTGCTGCGCACGGTGGCCGGACGTGGAGGAGAGAGAGTCGACACGGGCATTCAATTCCATCGGGCCAGCGGCAGGCCCCCTGCCCGCGCGCGCTTCGTTCAAAGCACGACCCAAGGCGCGGAACGTCACGTGCCGACGTCAGCCGGGCTCGTAGGTAGCGCTCAGCGTGGGATCCTCGGCGACGACCACTCGGGTTACTCGCACCGCAGCTCCGAGCGCAGACTGCACACGTTCGCCGATGAATCGCGCGAGGTTCTCGCCCGTCGGCATGAGCTTGCCGTCGCCAAATTCGGGGACGTCGACGTTGATGTTGGCGTGATCGAAGCGGTCGCGAACTTCGGTCTGGAGCGCGCGGTCGAGTGCCGGCAAGTCGACGAGAAATCCGGTGACGGGGTCGACCTCTCCCGTGACGGTGACGTCGCACACATAGCTGTGGCCGTGATAGCTCGGACGCGCACACGCACCGAACGTCTGCTCGTTGCGCTCATCGCTCCATGACAGAATGCGATAGCGATGCGCGGCGGCGAAGGTGATACGTCGGGTTAGGTAGGAAGGCATTTGAGCGGGAAGATAGGATGATAGGACGATAGGAAGATAGGAGTCGAAGTTTCTATCATCCTATCCTCCTATCGTCCTATCCTTCTGCTCTAATGTTCTTCCCCCAGATTCTCCGGACGCGCCTCTGCGCCGGCAATGCCTTCCGGTGTCGGAGAGTCGGGTGGATTCCATGTCATGCCATCCTCCATCACGCGCGTGTAGTCCGTCGTTCCGGCGAGATCGTCGCGAAACTCATCGGCGAGATGTTCGGCTTCTGGACTGAACGGCACGGCAACGTCACCGAGTAGCGCGCCACTGCGCTTCTCCTCATCCACCAGATGTTCGTCGATGGCCATCGGACTCTCGGCGCGACGCACCGGATCGATGACCAGGTCGTTCAGGAAGTCCATGATTCCAAGGACGTCCGTGAGGACATGCTCGGCGATGCGGCGCTCGCCTTCTGTGCCCACCCGCCCGGAGAGCGTTACCTGTCCGGCGGCAACGAGCACGGTGATGTCATCGATGTCGAGCGTTGGTTGCTCGGCGAGTTGTTCGCGCACCAGATCGCGGAGCTCGCGGTCGTCGAGCTCGTCGATGTTGTGAATGTCCTCGTAGTCGTGCGCCATGATTCCGCCTTCGAAAAGGGTCTCTGGCGATCCGTGACTCAGCGCGCGAAGAGGTACGACACGCCCAGCGTCAACGCTGTGTGATGCGTGTAGAACGACCGCGCCGTCGTACTCGGAACCACCACCGTGTTGTCCGAAGCAAAGCGGTAGTAGGCGTCGGTGTAGTTCTGCTTGAAGACGCGATCCGTGACATCGGCGCGTAGCTGAAAGCGACCACCTGGTACGTACTTCACTCCGGCGCCGTAGACGAATGCAAAGGGGGTGCCGAACGCATACCCTGTGGAGTCATCCTTCGCCGCGCTCCGCACCAAACCAATACCGCCGCGGATTTGCGGAACGAGCGAGTGCCAGCTCCGCGTTCCAGTAAGGTTGAGCGCCGCCGCGAGATCTGCTGCAACCACGGCATTGCTCTGCGTTCCGATATTGCGCGTCGCTGCAGGCTTCGTCGGATCGACGACGTTTCGGTCGCCGAAGGCGCTGATGATATCCGCGCTGATCGCCAGCGGTCCGGTGAGCGTTGCCTCATAGCGCACGCCGAACATCGGGCGGCTGTTGGGAAGAATGCCCGCTGGATCATGCCGCGTGCGGAGATACCCGCCGAGCAGCGTGAACTCCTGACTGTACTCGAGATCCGCGTAAGGACTCTTGCCCGGGTCGTGTCCCACCTGCGCCGACGCCGGAATCGCTGCGACAAGCGCCATGGCGCAGAACAACAATGCCTTCACTCGTTCGTTCATCGTCTCGTCAGAAAGGTACGTCACACGAGGCGCAGATCGCGCCCCGTCATCTCGGAAGGCTGCTCGAGACCGAGCAGCCGAAGGATCGTCGGGCCGACGTCGCACAATGCGCCGCCATCGCGCAGCCCGTGCTTGCTCTCGTTGTCCACGACGATGAATGGTACTGGGTTCGTCGTGTGTGCGGTGTGCGGACCACCAGTCGCCGGATCGATCATCATCTCGCAGTTGCCATGGTCCGCCGTGATCAGCAGTCGTGCCCCAGCCGCTTCCGCCACTGCAATCACACGCGCCAGACATTCGTCCACAGTCTCCACGGCCTTGAGAATCGCCGGGATAGAGCCCGTATGACCAACCATGTCTGCGTTGGCGTAGTTGCACAGAACGAAATCATGCTCGCGCTTCGCGATCGCGTCGCAGAGCACGTCCGTGATACCGGCGGCACTCATCTCCGGAGCCAGATCGTACGTCGCCACCTTCTGGCTCGGCACAAGGCGTCGCTCCTCGCCGGGGTATGGAGTCTCGACCCCGCCGTTGAAGAAGTATGTCACATGCGCGTACTTCTCGGTTTCCGCGGTTCGCAAATTCGTCATCCCGGCGGCGGATATCACCTCGCCGACGATGCGCGCCATCGACTGCGGCGGGAAAGCGACGGGGACGTCGAACCTCTGGTCGTACATCGTCATCGTTACCACGAGCAGCGCAGGCCGACGCGACACGTCAAAGCCCTTGAAGTCGGGATCCGTCAGCGTCTCCACGATCTGCCGCATGCGATCCGACCGGTAGTTGAAGCAGATCACCGCGTCCCCGTCGCGCATCGGCGCGAGGGGATCGCCACTCGCATCGACGATGGTTGTCGGCTCGAGGAATTCGTCGGTGACGTTCCGGTTGTACGCGTCGGCAATGACCGCCAGCGAATCCGTCACGCGCGGCGCCGTGCCCTCGACAGCGGCGCGATACCACTTCGCGGTGCGGTCCCACCGATGATCGCGATCCATGCCGAAGTAGCGGCCACCAATGCTGGCGATGACGGCGCGCCCTCTCGCCTTCGCGATCAACTCCTCGAGATACGCGAGGCCGGAGCGAGGCATCGTGTCACGCCCGTCCAGCATCGCGTGAATAGCGACGCGGGGCACCGCCTCCTTCTCGGCAAGATCGAGCAACGCGAGCAAGTGCGTGTCGATCGCGTGGACACCTCCCGAGCCAATCAAACCGACGAGATGAAGAGTGCCGTTGTTCCGCTTCACCTGGGTGCACGCCTCGAGAAAGGCAGGATTCCGGAACAGGGACCCGTCAGCGATAGCCTGTGAAATGCGCACAAGGTCCTGTCTCACAACGCGACCGGCGCCGAGATTGAGGTGTCCAACCTCGCTGTTGCCCATCTGTCCGGCAGGCAGGCCCACGGCTTCACCCGAAGCTGCGAGCAACGTACGAGGCGCCTTTGCCCACAGCCGGTCCCACGTGGGAACATGCGCCATCGCGATCGCATTGCCTTCCTTTTCTGCGCGATATCCCCAACCGTCGAGCACGAGGAGGACAACCGGCGCAACCGGTGACGCAGGGGCCATGCGGTTCGAGTCTCGATGAAGGTGCGATGCTCTGAGCTGAGAGGGCCACGCACGCTGTGCAGCCCCTGCAAGACGAGGAAATGTATCGGACGGTGCGAACGGTCACCACGGGATGGTTGTGTCCGGCACTCGGCTTGCCTTACTACTTACATCACATGACCACTCCAACTTCGCACGACGAACATCCCTGGGATGCGGGCAGGCGCAAAGATCCCGAGCGCGAGCGTACGGACCGCCGTCGCGGTCGCTGGCGCGAATTCCGGCGCGTCTATCCTCGCTTCATCGCCGTCATGGCCATCGTGATGCTCATTTTTCTCGCGATCGATGGCTGGCTCGTGTACAAGTACATCCACTATCGCAACCAGACGGCCCAGTTGCGTGGATCGATGACCGCTCTCGAGCGCGAGAAGACCGACGCGGTCCTCGCGCAAGATGAGAATCGACTCAAGGTCATGATCGAGCTGTTCAAGCGGCAGGCAAAGGTGGATGCTGATCTGCATCTCTCTGTCTCGCTCGACAGCAACACGATGTATCTCGAGCGCGACGGGGCCCTGCTTCGCGGCATGCCGATTACCGTTGGGCCGGAGAAGCGCGTCGGCACGGGCGCCGATACGATGCACATCGCCGCGCCTCGCGGCCGGCGCACGGTGGAGCGTCTTCTCGACGAGACGTCCGTTGCCGATCTGCCGGGCTGGGTCTATGCCGATCGCGGCATCCCCGCCGGCGAGAAGCAGCTCAAGGGCGGATATGGACCGTCAGCGATCCTGCTCGACGGCGGCACCGTGATCTACTCATTACCGTCTGTCGGGCCGCTGAACGACTCCTCGTACGTGCTGCCCGGTGCGATTCGTGTGCGAGCCTCGGATCTCAAGGCGATCGCACCGAATCTCAAGCCAGGTGTAGCAGTGTACTTCTACTAGCGCGGGGCCGGAGACAGCACATGGGAATGCCGAAGTTCTTTCGCAGTGGCAGCGGTATCGCCTGGGGTCTCATCGGCGCGATCGTGCTGCTGGCGGCCGCCAGCACAACGCTCTTCGCGCGCACCGCGATCGTGCGCCATGAGCGCGACGTGAGCCGCATGGTGTTCAACGACAACCTTCAGCTGCTCGACGAAGTGCGAAAGAGCAGCGGCGCCCTCGAGGACAGCCTCTCGACGGTGAATGAGACCGCCGATCCTGTCGCGACCAACAAGCCGTACATCGTTGTCAGCATCGAGGATCACCGTCTCTGGTACAAGCAGGGCAACGACGTGCTGTTCACGGCGCCCGTTGCCACGGGAAGCGGCAGAGTCCTCGACGGCAGCGGAAATGGGCAGTGGAAGTTCGAGACGCCTCGTGGACGCCTGGTCATCAATGCCAAGGAGGCCGATCCGGCCTGGGTGCCTCCCGATTGGCATTTCGTCGAGCAGGCGCGCAAGCGTGGCTTGGGTATCGTACGCCTCGCGCGTGGCCAAACCATCGCCGCGAACGACGGGTCGCAGATCACCGTCAACGGTACTGACGTGGTGAAGCGCTATCCGGACGGCCACGAGGTGGCGGTCGGTGCCGCGAAAGAGGGCCATGAGATCATCGCCGGCGGCAATATCATCATCCCGCCCTACGGGACAAACCAACGGAAGTACATGGGCGTCCTTGGCACCCACCGCCTTGAGATGGGTGACGGCTACGGAATTCACGGCACCGATGAGCCCGAGAGCATTGGCAAGTCCGCGAGCCATGGCTGCGTCCGCCTCCTGAATGCGGACATCGACAAGTTGTACGACATGGTGGCGGTCGGGACGCCGGTTTACATCTACTGAAGCTAGCGAACTGTACTTTACGCAATGAGTTATGGCGCTGGCTGATCGATCAGTCAGGGGCATATTTTCGGTTGCGGACGCGGTCCCGCATCGTCAAGAGACTGAGTATCTTCCGGGCTATTAGGGGTCAGTTCCAATCATGAATTGTCGTTATTTGCGCAGTTGCGATATCCACTGCGCGGGGGTTTTCTGCGCGTGAGTCAGAATTCAACACCAGAGCCGCGCGGTCCCTTGGGGATCGTCGGCGCAGGACTTCTCTTCTGTCTGGCCACGCTTGGCGCAGTGCAGTTCCTGCGGCCGTCGGAGGCAATGCCGACCGCACCGTTTTCGCGGCTCGCCGAGGCGATTGCTACGCCGCCAACGATTACCGCGGCGCCTGCATCGGACGCGTTCGGGCTGAGTGGCAACGTCAAGGTTCGCTTCGCGCTTCCCAATCAGTCCGTCGATTTTCCGATCAATCTTACCGGCACGATCGATTCACTCGCCTATCAGTGGGTCCCGTACGGCGATTCCCTGTCATCCGAACCGATGCGCGCGCTCGGACGCGCGCCGCTTCCCGCACCTCCCAGGCCCGGCTTCTATCGACTCGCGCTCATTCGTGGGGCACAGCGCGAAATTCTGCCCGAGCCAACGCTCGCCGTCATCGTTCCATTCAGTCAGAAGACGGCGGGCTCGCTGAACGGTTATCGAATCGGGACATACATCGCCGAGCGGTTCGGGCGTGGTAATCATGAGCGTCCCGAGGGTTTCGTTGAGGTGCAGCCGCAGATGCTCGATCTTCAGGTGACGAAGCATCTCAAGCTCTCGGACTTCGTGACGCATGACGATCAGGGCGACCAGTGGCCGAAGTACGTCGCGCTCAACCCTCGGCTCCTCGACAAGCTCGAGCTGGTGTTCGCCGATCTTGGCGCCGACGTGCGGCCGGACATGGCGGTCGACGTTCATTCCGGTTTCCGCTCACCGTCGCACAACGCACGCGTCCCTCGTGCCGCGAGTGACAGTCGTCATCAGTATGGCGATGCGGCGGATATCACTGTCGATGCGGATGGCGACGGACGCATCACGATGACCGATGAGCTGCTCGTCATGCTCGCTGTCGAGCGCGTCGAGGACAAGCATCCGGACCTCGTAGGCGGACTTGGGATGTACATCAGTCGCCGATACGCGAGTCCGTACGTGCACATCGACGCGCGCGGCACACGATCGCGCTGGAAAGGCTGAGCTTCCGACCATCAGTTGTAGATGTCCATGCGAGCGCGCATACTCCGGTATGTGCGCTCGCCGCACATTTGCCCGATCGTACATCCGGAGCATGAGCCATGAACGTCTATCTTCGCGACAAGCTGCTGCAGAAGCTCGACACGCTATCCGACGAGCGCGGCTATCAGGTGCTCGACTACGTCGAGTTCCTCGAATCCAAGTATGCCGAGCGGCCGGCGCCTGGTTCTGCGGCGGCGGGCAATCCGTTGTCGCGGTTCGCGGATGCGGTCGAGGAGAAGCTGCGCGCTGGGAAGGTGAGCGCGTCGGCGATCGCCGAGACGATGGGTCTCATGAACAAGGCGG
>JBDUCR010000507.1:0-32979 GCA_040003345.1 bacterium | reverse complement strand
TGACGACGGAGCGCAGCTACAAGCGCGCGTTCTCGCAGCTCGAGGCCATCGAGATCATGCGTCGCGAAGTCGGCCGTCAGTTCGACGCGCAGCTCTTTCAGTTGTTCGAGGAGCTGGTGCGGCGTGGCACGGTGAGCGCGCCGTCCGCTACACAACGTGGTACGCCGCTCCGGCGCTCGGGCGCGCTCAACACCGTCACGGTCTCGGAAGAAGACGATCTCACGGGCGCACTCGTACGTCGAGCATTCGTGAACGTCACGTCGGCCGTGCTCGCCGAGCGGCGGCGCACGGGCGCTCAGGTGTCGTTGCTCGTCATCGACGTCGATCAATTCAAATCAGTCAACGATACGTTCGGCCATCTTGCCGGCGACGATGCGCTGCGTCTCGTCACGAGCGTGGTGCGCGACATGCTCCGTCCGGGCCAATACGTCGGACGATACGCGGGCGACGAATTCGTCGTGCTGTTGCCCGGTCTCGACGCCGCGGGGGCCGCCGTGCTCGCGGAAGAGATTCGTCGCACGACTGCGGCGCTGGCAATTCCTCTGCGCGAGCAGCCCGACCGCACGATGGCGGTAACGCTCTCACTCGGAGTAGCGACGGCGCCGGAAAATGGAGAATCATTCGAAGCATTGTTCACTGCTGCGGACCGCGCGCTCTTCGATGCGAAGCGTGACGGTCGCGACAAGGTGGTCATTGCCGGTGCATTGAACGAGTCGCTGCCACAACTGGTATTCAATCGCTTCGTCGGACGCGCTACCGAGTTGCGTCAGCTCGTGCTCGCGCTCGACCAGAGCGTGCATGGTGGCCCGCAGACGCGCATGATCATCGGCGAGGCAGGCGTCGGAAAATCAACGCTCGTCCGTCAGCTGCTCCCGGAGTCGCGCCTCCGCGGTGCGGTGATGGTGACTGGGCGCGCGATGGAGAGCGAGAGCCGTCCTCCATACGGACCGTGGTCGGAGGCACTTGCCGGCGTTCACGCACTCGGACTCGCACCGACGCGCGCATGGCCGCTCCTCGGCCGACTCGTACCGGCGTTGCGCAGCGCGACCACGCGTCCATCGATCGAAGCGCCGCTCGATCCGCTGCAGGGCCATCAACTGCTCGGTGAGCTGGTGGCGTACCTGCGCGGCGCGAGTGAAGCGCGGCCGCTGCTCATCGTGCTGGAGGACATGCACTGGGGCGACATCGCGAGCTGGGATGCACTCGAGTACGTGCTCGCGCAGCTGACCACGGAGCGCATCTGCATCGCACTCACCGTGCGCAGTGAAGAAGCCGCATATGGCGCGGTGCGCGACCGCCGGCAGCGCCTGTCGCGCGATGAGCGAGTCCGCGAGCTTCGGCTCGACCGTCTCACGACGGGCGAAGTGCGCGAGTGGCTGCAAGGTGTGCTGCACCGGTCCGACCTCGGTGAGGATCTGCTCGATTTCGTGCTACGACACACCGAAGGCAACGCGTTTCTGCTCGTGCAGCTCATGCGTACCATGGCGGAGGAAGACGTCTTCCACCACACCGGCTCCGCGTGGGAGTGGACGATTCCGACGGCGCTCACATTGCCGGCGGGAATGACGGATCTGGTCGGTCGTCGCTTGTCGCGCCTGCCGCCAGATGCGCTGCGTGTGCTCGTCACCGCTGCGGCGCTCGGCCGGACGTTTGCGTTGCCGCTGCTCACCGAGGCGTCGGGTGCGAGTGCGGAAATCGTGCTCGACGCTGTCGACGCCGCTCTCGCGAGCTCGGTGCTCGAGCCCGCGCGCGATCAGGACGACGACACCTACCAGTTCGCGCACGCGTTGCTCGTGGATGCCGTGCTCAAATCGGTGAGTCCAGCGCGGCGCAAGCTTACACACGAGCGCATCGCCGGCATTCTCGTGTCGCGCACACCGGACGCCGTCGATCGAATTGCATCGCACTATGCGAACAGCTCGAACAGCGAGCAGGCGTATGTGTGGTGCCGTCGCGCAGCGTCGCGCGCGATGGCGCTCTACGCGCTGGACGAAGCTGCCGAGTTCCTGCAGCATGCTCTCGCGCACGCGACCACGGACCAGGGACGCGCGGCAGTACACGACGATCTTGCACGTGCTGCCGAACATTCAGGGCGCTGGGCGGATGTCGAGCGTTCGTGCGACGCGATTCTCGCGATGGCCAGCTACGCGGCTGATCCGGCGATGGCATTGCCGATCGAGCTACGCAGACTTCAGGCGCGCGTACGCCTTGGCCAGGGCGCGCAGGATACAGAAGCAGAGTGCCGAGCGTTGCTGTCGGTCGCGGATCGCGCCGGGAATCGTGCGCACATCGTGCAGACGCGCTCGCTGCTCGTGCAGACGCTCGCACGTGCCGGCGAAATGGACGAAGCCATTCGGATCGCCGAAGAGTCGCTCGCCATCGCGGAAGCGGGTGGCGACGAGTCGCTGGCTGGCGAAGCGATGCACCGTCTTGCGATCACATTGCTTGCGCAGCGTGCGGAAGATGCGGTGGAATTGCTGCTGAAGCTCATCACTCGCGCACGTGCGCGTGGCGATCGTGCAATGGAAGCACGCGCATATCTGACGCTCGGTGTGGCGCGCATGCGCACACGTGACGATCTCGCCGGCGCGGATGCGTTCCGCTCCGCGCTGGCGATTGCGCGCGACGCGCAAGCGCTCGACGTCGCCGCGAGCTCGTCGATGAACCTCGGTGTGCTCGGCTTGCGCGGTGGAGACTTTGCCTCAGCGCACGATGCGCTGACCGATGCGCTCCGCCTGTACACGACGCTGCGCAACAACAGCAATCGTCTCGCGGCGCTGTACAACCTCGCCAACCTGGCTCGCGAGCGCGGCGATGCCGTTGCGGCAACGTCGCTCTATCGCGAGACAACGACGCTCGCGAACCAGCTTGGCGCGATCGACATCACGATTGGTGCGTATGCTGGCGAAGGTTGGGCGGCGATGCGTCGAGGCGACGACGCAGCAGCACGCACCGCACTTGCGTCGGCGCAGGCTGTGCTCGGCGCACGACAGGATTGGTGGTTCCAGGGCCGCGAGCTGCTCGAGTCACTCGTGATTCGTCTGGCCGCACGCGACAAGTATCACGCACTCGCTCTCTCGCGGTTCAACACGGCAGTCGAGCGATTGGAATCGATGGACGTGTATCAGGCCGCATGGATGGTGGCGGACTGCGCGTCCGAGATTGCCGAGCACGACCCGACGGTGTGGAAGGTCGTACAGCGGCTGGCGGATCATCCGGGTGTCATTCAGTTCGTGCCGCTGTCGGCGCGGTTTACGGCGCTCAGGGATATGGCTGATCGACAGCAGTCGGCGTATCTGCGCACGGGCGAGCCGACGACTCCGTAAGCTGCGCGCACGTCGCAACGCGCTGTGTTGCATGCGTCACCGCCGAATCTCCCAATCGATGAGCGGCGCATCGAGAATCGCGGCTTGCACCGCATCCGCCACGTCGCGTCTGAGTTGAACGTGTCGATTGCTCAGGCCGTGCGAGTTCACGCGGTTGGTGAGCAGCACGATGAACAGGCTGCGCTCCGGGTCGATCCAGATGGACGTTCCGGTGAATCCTGTGTGCCCGAAACTGCGCGCGGAGAAATAGCGGCCAGAGCTCGAATTCGGTGTGGGCGTATCCCATCCAAGTGCTCGGCTCGAGAGCAGCGACTGGCGGGTTGTCCATCGTGCGACTGCGGACGGCGCAAGAATGCGCGTGTCGCCGTAGCTGCCGCCGTTGAGGAGAAACTGCGAGAACGTCGCGAGATCACGCGCAGATGAAAACAGGCCGGCGTGTCCGGAGACGCCACCGATCGCCCATGCGTTGCCGTCGTGCACCGTGCCCTGCAGCAATCCGCCGCGCGAGGTGTCGATCGCGGTTGGCGCGATGCGATGTCGAAGAGCGGTATTGGTCGTGTCGGGGTTGAACAGCGTCGAGAGCATGCCGAGTGGGAGGAACACACGTTGTTCGGTGAGCTGGTCGAGAGACGTGCCGGCAATGCGCTCGAGCACTGCCTGCATGATCACCATGTCCCAGTCGCTGTAGACGGTGGCTGTGCCGGGGATGTACTTGAGAGGACGCGCGTTGATCTGCGCGATGTAGTCGGCGCGGCCACGATACTTGAGGTAGAGCGATGCGCCCGCCTCGAGTCCTCCGCTGTGCGTAAGGAGCATGCGCACGGTGATCGACGCCTTGTCGGGTGCGTCGAACTCAGGAAGGTAGAGATGAACAGGACGCTCGATATCGAGCTTGCCTTCCTGTTCCAGAATCATCGCGATGGTGGTCGTCGCCACGACCTTGGTCAGCGACGCGAGATCGTAGAGCGAGCCAACATCGACGTCGGGTGACTCTGCTGCGTAGTCGAGCTTTCCATATCCGCGCAGATGCACGATGCGTCCATAGCGGCCGACGGCGATTGCGGCGCCGGGAGCGGAGCCCTCTGCGATGGCGACACGAATTATGCTGTCCAGTCGTGCAGGAAGTGTCGAGTCCATCCCGACAGCGCTCGGTGTCGCCGGCAGCAGCACACTTACGGAGGCGAGCCGCACAGGCGGCACGACGGCGGGGCGAACAACCGGCGCGGCCCTTGGCTCTGGTGCCGCCGCCGGAGCAGATGTGCAGGCCGAAACGCAGGCGGCAATCAGAGCCCACGTCCGTCGCGTTGTGAATTGTCTGCGTCGCGTGCTCAAGTGGAAGCGCATGCTGTAATGCTATCGCTGTGAAGGGAGCTCGGCCGAAAAAGTGTTCATATGGCTCAGCAAATGCTGATCATTATGTCACGCCACCGCTCGGAAGCACTCCGGATCAGGGCATCGGCGTAGGGCCCGTCGGACTACACGTTCGGCGGGTTCGCGCGTTTTAGCGCATATTCGGCGCGTTGCCAGTCGACCTCGTGCTCGCCACTACTGAGATCATATGCCGAGAATGCGATTTTCGTTTCGCGTCGCGCTGCCGTTCGTGTTAGCGGGTTGCGCTCAGCAGCAGTCGCAGATGCCGATGCAGCCACCGGATGGGACGACTCATCGTCTCATGCCTACGCCCGAGACAGTTGCGTGGGGTTTCTACGACGCGGCGGCCAAGCCAGTGTTGACGGTAAAATCGGGCGACGTGCTGGTTGTCGGAACGTTGTTGACGTCGAGCCCCACCCGACTCGAGGGAGCTGGCGTCGCGCCAGCGGATGTCGAACAGTCACTGCGCGACATCTACGCCAAGGTCACGAACAAGGGACCGGGTGGCCACATCCTTACCGGGCCCATCTTCGTGACGGGCGCCGACTCCGGGGATGTGCTGGAAGTTCGGATCAGGAAGATCGATCTCGCGATTCCGTATGCGTACAACGCGTTCGGGGGAAAGAGCGGATTCCTGCCGGAAGACTACGGCTACTCGAAGATGAAGATCATTCCGCTCGACGCGAAGACGGGGGTCGCGCACTTTGCGCCGGGAATCGACGTGCCGCTCGCGCCATTCTTCGGCAGCATCGGCGTCGCGCCACCGGCGAAGTCGGGCCGAGTGAACAGTGCGCCGCCTGGCATTCACGCAGGGAATCTCGACAACAAGGAGTTCGTCGCGGGCACGACGCTCTACATCCCGGTGCACACCGCCGGTGCCTTGCTCGAGATCGGCGACGGGCATGCCGGGCAGGGCAACGGCGAAGTGGACATCACCGCGCTCGAGACGTCACTCGTCGGGACGTTCCAGCTGGTCGTGCGCAAGGACATGCACCTGACGTGGCCGCGCGGTGAGACACCAACGCACTGGATCGCGATGGGCACGGATTCGAGTCTGGTCGTCGCGACCAAGACGGCAGTGCGGCAGGCGATCGACTTTCTCGTGCGCGAAAAAGGGTTGTCGAAGGACGATGCGTACATGCTGACGAGCGTCGCATGCGATGTTGACGTCACGCAGCTCGTCGATGGCACAGTCGGCGTGCACGTGATGATCCCGAAGAAGTTGTTTGTGCCGAAGTAGGCGCCGGTTCTATGGCGTCGGCTTCGGACCCGCCAGTTGGTGCACGAGACGCTGCAAAAACTCCTGACCGTCGAAGTACGACTTCACGAGCATACGCTCGTCGCGACCGTGCGCACGCGCGTCACTCGGATCACCGAACAATCCGCTCACGCCGTACGTCGGAATGCCCGCCGCGCGCAGAAAGCGTCCGTCTGTCGCGCCGGTGGACATCACGGGAATCACGGGAACATTCGCGCCGAACATGTCGTGCGTGATCGTCGTGACCGGATCCATCAACTCGGCGACGAGTGGACTTGGCGCCGCGCCGCTGCGCTCGCGGATGTCGACTGTCGACGTGATGTGAATGCCGGTATCGCCGATCACGCGCGCGAGGGCAGCGCGCACTTCGTCGGGCGTCTGCGTCGGCACGATACGACAATTCACATTCGCGCTCGCCGTCTGTGGCAGCGCATTGTACGCATGACCGCCGGCGAGGCGCGTGGCGACGCACGTTGTGCGGAGCATCGAGTTGTAGCGCGGATCGCGCGAGAGCACAGCTGACGCGGAGCTGTCAGTAGGCTGTGCGATGATTGCGCGCATCGCTGCCGCCACTTCAGCTGTTTCGAGGGCAGCCGTACGCTCGAAGAACGTGCGCGAGACTTCGTTGAGCTGCACCGGAAAGCTGTATCGCGCCACCTTGGCCAGTCCGTCGACGAGCTGATAGATCGCGTTGTCCGGACGCGGCACGCTCGAGTGGCCGCCGCGGTTCGACGCGGCGAGCGTGAAGTTGACCGGCACCTTTTCTGCGGCCTGCACGCTGTTGAGAAAGGGCGCGCCATTTCGCAGCGAGCCTCCGCCGCCCTCGTTGAGCGCGTACGCCGATTCGATCAGCTCGCGATTGTGCGCGAGCAGCCACTCGACGCCATTCGCGTCACCACCTTCTTCGTCGGCAGTGAGTGCGAGAATGACATCACGATCGGGCACCCAGCCATCCTTCCTGTCACGCAGCAAATTGGCGACGAAAATAGACGCCATGGCCTTGTCGTCGCCCGAGCCGCGTCCGTAGAAATAGCCGTCCTTCTCGGTGAGCACGAAGGGATCGATGGTCCAGTCACTCCGAAGCGCCGCCACGACATCGAGATGTGCGAGCAACAACAGCGGCTTGCCCCGACCTCGGCCACGATACCGCACGATCAGATTGCCCTTCGTCGGCTTGCCTGGCGGGATGATGAGATGAATGTCCTGAGCGGGAAACCCGGCGGCTCGAAAGCGCTTTTCCATGGCCTGCGCCGCCTTCGTCACCGACCCGACGGAATCCACCGTGTTGATCTCGACGAGCTCCTTGTAAACTTCTCGCGCCAGCTTCTGATGCGCGTCGAGCGCACGAGTCTGGGCGCCGAGCGGTTGGATGGTGAGCGCGGAGAGCGCGACAACGAGAGGAAGCAGGCGCATGGATTTTTTGACGGTGAGGGAATGATGCTACTATCCGACCAGCGGCAGGCGTGCGCAAGTTCACGATGCGCCGCTGCCAACACGCATTCGCCATCACCTCTTCCCAGCCATTGACGTATGCGCGTTCTTCTCGTCGAAGATGACACCGAGCTCGCGCACGAGGTGACCAAAGGGCTGCGCGGCACCGGAGCACGCGTCGAGTATGCGGGCACGGCGCGCGAGGGACAGCGCATCGCGGAGCGCACGGAGCTCGACGTCATCATTCTCGATGTCATGCTTCCAGGTGAATCGGGCTTCACGCTGTGCCGGACGTTGCGCGACCATGGCGTCGAAACGCCCATTCTCATGCTCACTGCACGTGATTCCGTCGAGGATCGCGTAACGGGCCTGGACGCAGGCGCCGACGACTATCTCACCAAGCCGTTCGCGCTGCAGGAGCTCATTGCGCGCATTCGCGCGCTGAGCCGTCGTCGGCCGACGTTGATGCCCAGGATCGTAAAGGTGGCCGACCTCGAAATCGATCTTGCGGGGCGCCGTGCCAAACGCGGCGATCGCGTCATCGAGCTCACGGCCAAGGAGTTCGCACTGCTCGAGTGTTTCGCGCTGCATCCCGACGTCGTGCTCGACCGCTCGGCGATCACTGCGCATGTGTGGGATGAGAATCACGATCCATTCACCAACGTGCTCGAAGTGCTGGTGCGCCGCCTCCGGCGGAAGATCGATGATGGGTACGAGAAGAAGCTGATCCACACGCGACGCGGCGCCGGATATCGGCTTGGCGAGTGAGGACGACAACGGCTCCGCGCCAGCCGCTGACGCTGCTGCGGCGCCGCCTCACTTTCTGGTACGCCGCCACGCTCAGCCTCATTCTTCTTCTCCTCGGCGGCGGTCTCTACGCGGTGATCCATTCGCAGCTTGCCGAGCAGCTCGACGTTTCGCTGCGTGGAGCGACCACGGAGCTCATGCGCGCGGCCCACATTCGCGAGATGGAAACCGCGAGTGCGCACGGCAACGTGATGGACGCAGTAGAGGAGCTTCACATTCCCGATCGCACGCTCTATCTGCTCGACAGTGCGGGCACTCCGATCAAGCCCGCAACCGCGAGCGCCTGGATTCGCGGCGCCGCGAAGCGTGCCGCGCTCGGCACGCCGGTGCAGGATGACGTCGATGCCCGCGATGAGCACACGCTCTCGCTGTACGCCGAGCGATTCCGGTTGGCGTCGGGGCAAATGCTGGTGGCGGTCGCGGTGGCGGACCAGGTGGAGCTCGCCGATCGGTATGCGGCGCTCATCGCAGCGTTCGGTGGCGCCGCGGTGGCGGCCATCGTCCTGACGGCTGCCGGTGGATATTTCCTCGTCCAGAAATCGACTGACCCCGCCGAGCGATCGATGGCGTATACGCGTCGCTTCATGGCGGATGCAGCACATGAGCTTCGTACGCCCGTTGCCGTGTTGCGCACGAAGGCTGACGTGGCGCTGCAGGCGCCGCGATCGCAGGAGGAATACGCCGTTACGCTTCGCGGTATGGGTCACGAAGCCCAGCGGTTGGGTCGCGTGGTCGACGACCTGCTCACCCTGGCGCGCGCGGACGCAGGCGAGCGTGTAGTCGAACGAACGCGGTTCTTTCTCGACGACGTCGTGCTCGACGCTGCGTTGTCCGTTCGGACACTGGCGACGGCGGCTGGCGTCACGATGATCATCGATGAGTTCGAGGAGACGGCGATCCTCGGCGATGTGAATCTGGTGCGTGAGCTGGTGGTGGTGTTGCTCGACAATGCGGTGAAGTTCACTCCGTCGGGCGGGTCGGTACGGGTGCGTGTCACGCCCGAACCGCAGCCGATGGTGATTGTGGAAGACACGGGCAGTGGCATTCCGGCGGAACAACTTCCCCATGTGTTCGAGCGTTTCTATCGTGGCGATGATTCGCGACCGCGCGGCGGCGGCGCCGGTCTTGGCTTGTCCATTGCTCAGTGGATAGCCACCGTGCACGAAGCGCGTATCTCGCTCACCTCCCAACCCGGGTCAGGTACTCGTGCGACTGTCGCTTTCCTCAAGCCGGCCGGGCCCCTTTGATCTGTACCTGTCACAGTGGCGACAGGTGACCTCGCTAGCCTACCAGACGTGAATTCCCACAGCTCGCTCCGTTTCCGACGTGCGGCAGTATTCGCCGCACTCGCGATTCTTGTCGCCCTGCCTGTCGAAGCACAGCTGTCCGTTACGCGTGCTGACGCCGAACGCGCAGCGCTTGCTGCTGGCACTCGCGTCGCGCTCGCTCGTGCGGATACAGCTGCCGCGCTCGCGCGGTTGCTCAGTGCGCGCGCGCTTCCGAATCCCACGCTCGCCGCGAGTTACTCCAAATCGGCGCCGCAGAAGCATGTGACGCTGGACATTCCGGTGTTCGACGCAATGTGGAAGCGTGGGTTGGTGATTGGTCAGGCAAGCGCTTCGGCACGCGCCGCGCGACTTCTGTTCGCCTCCGAGCGCATTGCTGCGGTCATGGAAGTGGACACGACGTATACGCGCGCGCTTGCAGCTGATGCGCGATTCCGGCTCTCGCGCCAGACGGCGCGCGACGCTGATAGTCTCCGGACGATGACAATGAGCCGGCGTGACGCAGGCGATGCGAGCGATCTCGACGTCGATCTCGCGTCGGTCGTCGCCGGCCAGCAACTCAACGTCACGGCAAATGACTCACTCAGCTACATGAGTGCGTTGCTCACGGTGCAGACGTTGATGGGAATCGCGGCGGACAGCGCGACGATCGTGCTCGCCGACTCGCTCGTGCTCACGACGCGTGACACGCTGGTCGAGCGTCGCATGCTCGACAGCAGCGGCATGGTGATCGGTGTGCCGCCGTCGGCTACACCCTCGTCGCCATCGGCATCCGCGGCGCAGGACACCTCCCAACGCGCGGGAATCGGCACGGCGCCGAGTGTAGCGGCAGCGGCAGCATCGCTGAGTGCGGCGGAGCTGGCAGTCGCGCTTCAGCGACGCAGCGTGTTCCTGCTCCCCTCCATCAACATTGGCGCAGAGTGGGGCGATCCGACCGGGGGTGAGCCGGGCGTTCTGCCATTGATCGGACTCTCCATTCCTCTGCCGCTGTTCAATCGCAACCAGGGTCCGATCGCCGAGGCGACGGCGGAGCGAGAGCGTGCGAGGATACAACTCGTTGCCACGCGGCTCGCAGTGCGCCAGCGGTTGATCGAGGGTGTGCGCGAGCGTGAGGCACTTCTGGTGAAGGTCGCACGCGACCGCGACCTCGTCGTTCGCGCGCAGCGCGTGGCCGACCGGTCGCTCACGGCCTATCGTGAAGGCGCCTTGGGTCTGCCTGCGGTTCTGGAAGCGCGCCGCAGCGCACGAGAAGTACTCGGCCAGTACATCGACGATCTCGCGGCACTGCTGACGATCAACACCGAGCTGCGCGCGCTCACTCAGACCGTACACGTACCATGACAATTGCCAATAGAGTCGTACCTTGGGTGGTGTGTGTCGTCGTCGCCCTCGCAAGTGGCTGCAAGGGAAGCCAGGAAACGGCGGCGGATGCGACGAAGCCCGAGGTTGCGGCAGCAACGGCCAAGGCAGCTAACGAGCCGTTCACGCATTCAGTTTCCGGAATCGGCACCGTTGTGTCGCGGCCAGGTCGCTTTGCGGCACTGAGCGCTCCGTCGGCAACGCGCATCGCGGCGGTTCACGTCTCGGCGGGCCAGCGCGTCGCAGCAGGCGCGTCGCTCGTCGAATTCGAGCAGGTTGGATTCAATGCCGCCGCGAGCGCGGCTGAAGCGACACTCGCAGCAGCGCAACGCAACTACGAACGCGCGCTGCGTCTCGCGAACGAGGGAATCGTACCGCGCAAGGACGCGGAGACAGCACTCGCGGATCTGGGAAAGGCGCGTACCGACGCGGTAAATGCAAACCGGGCAAAACAGTTGTCGGTGCTCCGCTCACCGGTGACTGGTGTCGTCACGAAGATGACCGCAGTGCTCGGAGCTGCCGCCGATGCGGGTCAGGTTCTGGTGGAAATAGCGGATCCGTCTGCGTTCGACGTCGTGCTTGCGTTAGGACCAACGGAAGCCGGCGAAGTGCATCCTGGTGGTCGCGTGCTGCTGACCGCCGGTGAAAAAACCGGAGGCGAAGCGCTCGGCGAAGGTCGTGTTGCTTCGGTCGGCGCAGCGGTTGATACGTCGTCACGCGCTGTGGCGATTCGCGTCACCGTGTCTTCGCCCAAGCGGCCGCTTCGACTGGGCGAGAGCGTGTATGGAATGATCGCGGTGGAAACGCGATCGAACGCGGTCGTTGTGCCTGTCGAGGCGTTAGTACCTGGCGAGGAGCCCGGGAGCTACAAGGTCTTTGTCGTCGATGCGAAGGGAACGGCGATCGGCCACGAAGTGAAGGTGGGAGGACGCACCGAAACGAAGGTCGAAATTCTCGAGGGGCTAAAGGGCGGCGAGACGATCGTGACGCAGGGCGCGTTCGCCGTGCAGGACAGCGCGAAAGTCGTCACGCCTAAGGCGGCGAAAGAT
Source organism: bacterium (assembly GCA_040003345.1). Taxonomy (GTDB): domain Bacteria; phylum Gemmatimonadota; class Gemmatimonadetes; order Gemmatimonadales; family Gemmatimonadaceae; genus AG11. The sequence goes on along the minus strand of JBDUCR010000507.1, from coordinate 21,092 downwards.
GCAGCGGCAGGCAAGGCCGGAGCCGAGAAGCCGTGAGCGAGCCCACGCCGAACGAGCGTCCGCGCGACGAGCGATGGACACTGGCTGGCTCGGTCGCCAGCCAACGACGCTTCGTCTACCTCGCGGTCGTCCTGCTCTGCGTCGCAGGAATCTGGGCCGCGCTCAGACTGCCCTCGGCGATCTATCCCGAGCTGCAGTTCTCGCGCATCGCCATCATCGCCGAAGGCTCTTCGCTTGGTGCGCGACAGGTCGTGTTCGCCATCACGCAGCCGCTCGAGGAAGCCGTCGGTGTGGTACCTGGCGTAACGCGTGTGCAGTCGCGATCCATTCGCGGCGCGAGCGAGATCTCGGTGACGTTCTCGCCCAGCACGGACATGGCGTATGCGCTGCAACAGACACAGGCGCGTGTCAATCAGGTGCAGGGCGATCTACCACCGGGTCTCGCCATGCAGGTGGAGCGTTTGTCGCCGTCCGTGTTTCCCATTCTATCATACAATCTCGAGGGCGGATCTCCGGCGACGCTGTACGACATCGCGCGATTCCAGATTCGCCCAGTGCTGTCGCGCGTGCCTGGCGTCGGGCGTGTCGACGTACAGGCGTCCGACATTCGCGAGGTCGAGGTCGTCGCGGATCCAGTGCGCCTGTCGGAGCAAGGTCTCTCGTACGACGACATCGCGAATGCGATCAAGGCATCGACGATCGTCAGTGCAGTGGGCCGCGTCGCGCAGGACTACAAGCAGTATCTCGTCGTCACCGCACAGGAAGCCGCTACAGCTGACGACATCGGCAACGTCATCGTCGGCAAAGGGCTGCGTGTGCGCGACGTCGCCACTGTCGAGATGGGAACGGAGGATCACGTTCGCATCGTGGCCGGAGATGGCAAGCCGGCCGCGCTGCTGAATATCACGCGACAGGTTGGCGGGAATACGGTCGCGATTGCAGACAGCGTGGAAAAAGCTGCGGCAAATATTCGAAAGACGCTTCCCGCTGGAGTCACACTCAAGCCGATCTATGATCAGGCATCACTCGTGCGCGACGCAACGACGTCCGTGCGCGACGCGATGCTCATCGGTGCGGTTCTCGCCGTCATCATCCTGTTCATTTTCCTGCGCAAGTGGCGTATCACGGCCATCAGTGCCGCGTCGATTCCGCTGACGCTCGCCATCACGGTGTTCGTCATGTCGCTCGTCGGACAGACGTTCAACCTGATGACGCTCGGCGCCATGGCAATCGCGATCGGTATCGTGATCGACGATGCAGTCGTGATCAGCGAGAACATCGTACGACATCTCGGCTTCACTCCGGATCGCGACCGCGCGATTCGCGAGGCGGTGCAGGAGCTGATCATTCCCGTCACGACGTCGACCATCACGACGGTCGTCGTCTTCCTGCCGCTGCGATTGCTCGAGGGAGTCGTTGGACAATTCTTCGCCGCGCTCTCGATCACGCTCACCATCGCGGTGCTGATCTCGCTGGTGCTGGCCGTCACGATCATTCCGCTCCTCGCCGAGGCATTTCTGCAGGCTGAGCCCGAAGGCGAGGAATACCGGGCAGGCGAACCGATTCCCGTGTCGGCGGGCGGCAAGGGCAAGGCGAAGGGCGCTATGGCCGCAATCGGGCGCGCGATCGACGCCGTCTCCGACAAGTACCAGCGCTCGCTGGATCGCGCACTGCATCACACGCGGTTGATGATCGTCGGAGCGGTCGTGCTCATCATCGCAGGTGTGATCGTGTACAAGCTCGTGCCGAGTGGCTTCCTGCCCGAGATCGACGAAGGCGCGTTCGTGCTTGATTACTGGAGCCCTGGCGGTACTGCGCTCATCGAGACGGATCGCCAGGTGCACATCGTCGAGAAGATCCTGCTGGAGATTCCGGAGGTGACAGGAATCTCGCGACGGACCGGCGCCGAGCTGGGACTCTTCGCCACGGAGCAGAATCGCGGCGACATGGTCGTGCGACTCAAGCCGCAATCCGAGCGCAGCCGGTCGAGCCAGGATGTGATCAACGACGCAAGAACGAAGATCGCCTCGGCAGTGCCACGACTGCGCGTCGAGTTCGTGCAGATTCTCAGCGATGTGATCAACGATCTCGCAGGTGCCGCGCGCCCAGTGGAAATCCGATTGTTCGGCTCTGATCTCAATGCGCTCGAAGCGTATGCGAAGAGTCTCGAGCCGAAGTTGACGAAGGTGGACGGCATCGAGGACTTCTTTAGCGGCGTTGCTGAAATGGCTCCCGAGCTGATGATGCACATCAACAGCGCGGAAGCGAATCGTGTCGGCCTTACGCCTGAACAGGTCGGCGCATCGGTGAATGGTGCGTTGCTTGGCGTTCAGGCTGGCCAGGTGCGACTACAGGATCGCTCGATCGGTGTTCGTGTGCGCGCGCCCGACGCTGTGCGAAACGATGCGCTCAAGCTTGGATCGCTTCCGGTCGCGATTCCTTCGAGCCGCACCACAGCGCCGTTGTCGGCAATGGCCACCTTCGAGCCGGTAGAGACGCGGTCAGCGTTCACGCGCGAAAATCAGCAGCAGATGATCACGATGACGTCCGACGTTACCGCGCCACTTGGAACGGTGATGCAGGGCGTGAATGCGGTGCTCGCGGCAAATCCGCCGCCCAGTGGAATTCGCATGGAGGTCGGTGGCCAGGCGGCAGGGCAGAAGGAAGCGTTCAAGTCGCTGCTGACGGTGCTGGCGCTTGCAATCGCTGCGGTCATCGGGGTGATGGTGCTGCAGTTTCGTTCGTTCGTCGAGCCTCTCGTCGTACTCACAGCTGCGCCGATCTCGTTCGTCGGCGCGATGACGCTGCTGCTCATCACGGGTACGCCGTTGAACGTGTCGTCGTTCATGGGCTTGATTCTGCTCGTCGGACTCATCGTGAAGAACGGAATCATTCTGCTCGACTTCACGCATCATCGCATGCTGACCGAAGGCGAGACGCTCGAGCCTGCGCTGCTCGAAGCAGGGCGTGTGCGCCTGCGTCCCATTCTCATGACGACGCTGTGCACGCTCTTCGGGCTGTTGCCGTTGGCGCTCGGTCTTGGTGCCGGCAGCGAGATGCAGCGGCCACTCGCGCTGGCCGTCATCGGCGGACTGGCGCTCTCGACACCGATCACGCTCTACCTCGTTCCGACCTTCCTTGTGGCGGTTCGAGGACGCGATTACTCCCTGACAAAGGGAGCAGAACGAACGCGCTCCGCGAGTGCGGTCGCGTTGAACACCTCACCTCAGAGGCCCGCATGAAGAACATCCACCGAACCATCGCACTCTCCGCCGCGGTTGCGGCGCTGACACTCGCTGCGTCTCCGGCAATGGCGCAGGCGGCAAAGAAGGAAGCCGCCGCTGCGAAGCACGAGACGCAGGCTCAGCTCAAAGCCGAGGCGAAGATCACTCCGGACGCCGCCAAGGCGACTGCACTCTCGAAGGTTCCGGGCGGCATGGTCAAGGAGTCAGAGCTCGAGCGCGAGAAAGGAAAGCTGCTCTACTCGTTCGACATCGCCACGAAAGGAAAGCCGGGCATCGACGAAGTACAGATCGACGCAATCACCGGCGCGCAGGTCGGCACCGTGGTGCACGAAACAGCTGCGATGGAAAAGGCCGAAGCAAGGGCCGAGGCGAAGGAGAAGGCCGCTGCGATGAAGCACAAGCCGTAACTCGCCGGTGAATTGAGACGCGGGGCAGATCGCATTGCGATCTGCCCCGCGTCTTTCATTCAGTGAATTCGTACGGCCGTATTATTTCGTCGTGAACAGCTTGGTGAATTCGCCGTAACCTTCCGCGGCGAGCTTGCTCACTGGAATGAACCGCATCGACGCTGAATTCATGCAGTAGCGTAAACCCGTCGGCTTCGGGCCGTCGTCGAACACGTGACCGAGGTGTGAATCGGCATGCGCGGAACGGACTTCCGTGCGCGACATGAGGAGCGAGCGGTCCGTTTTCGTCTTCACGTTCTCAGGCACCAACGGCTTCGTGAAGCTCGGCCAGCCCGTGCCGGACTCGAACTTGTCGCGCGAGCTGAACAGCGGCTCACCCGATACGACATCGACGTAGATGCCCTCCTCGTGGTTGTTCCAGAATTCGTTCTGGAATGGCGGCTCGGTGGCCTCCTGCTGCGTCACACGATACTGCATGGGCGTCAGCTTGTCTTTGAGCTCGCTGTCGCTGGGCTTCTTGAATGTGTCAGTCACCTTGTGTTCTCCAGTAGCCATGGCAGCGGACGACTGCGCCACTGCGCGATCCTTGCACGCACTCACGGTTACCGCGGTCAGCGCGAGAATCAGCGCAGGCTTGAATCGGAACATGGGAAGTCTCCTTGGGATGTCCACATACCTATACTCCGCGAACGACGAAACAGTTCTATCACCCGCTACTGGGTCGACTGTGTGGGCACTGCCGCCGGATCTGACGGCGATTGCCACGACGACACATTCACATCCACCGGCAGCTTGATGTCGGCCACCGCGCGGGCCACATCGAGCATGCCCTGCCACACGCCTGCAAACGCGAATCCGACGTCCTGCGGCGCCTTGCCTTCGTCGAAGCCGCGGCCGCTTGCGACCCAGATACGCGGCTCTTCGTTCACGTTCGCCGCCGCGAACTCCTGTTTGAGATCGTCATGCACCGTCTGCGCATTGAATGCGTGAACGTAGACCCCTGGTCGGTAGCGCCCGTCAACAAGCAGAGTTTTCGCCCACGAACGGTAGTAGGAACGCATCGCTTCGGGCATGTTCTCCATTCGCTCGATGTCGAGATAGATCACTGATTGCCGCGCGAACCCCTCCCGCTGCGCGACGGAAATTGCGTCCGCGCCGTCCGCCACACCGCGCGACGCGCCAAGAAGGTCCGCATTGCACGTGGTCCCTGCCTTGACGAGCGATGCCGTTCGCGCGGCCGAGAGCGCCTTCGGTTTTCGGCCCCACGCCTGCTGGCCGACGTACACCACGGCGAGCCCCCAACCCATCGTGGTGAGCAGCTCACGCTTGCCGGACCACGATGCGTCCTTGTGGCAGGGCGATGGGAGGTAGTAGCCAACCCAACTGTAGGGTGCACCGGGCGCGTCCTTCCACGCCCGCATCGTCTTCTCGCCCGGGAACGTATGCGTGTCGAAGCCCAGTGACTTGCCAGCTTTCGCCTCGTCGGCGAGCGGCGCGTCCTGTCCCGTGACCGCCGCAGCGACTTGCGCCACGCTCGCGGCGGCTTGAGCAATTTCTTCGCGCGTGTCCGCGGTCGACGTCGGCGAGTCTCCGCAACCGAGCATGAGCGACAACATCCCCGCGAAGATCGCTGACCCCTGAATGACCGTACCGCGATCGTTCCTGCGCATATCCGCCATACGATGCAACTGCCGTACAATCGAGGAGGACACGGCGGCAAACCGCACCTACGATCGTCCGATCCTCCGATCGCCCAGCATTATCGTCAACACCATGTACAACGCGATCCCGGCCGCCACGACGAATCCGGTCAAGCCAAACACGCGCCAGTACGGAAGCAACATCGCGCTCGCAACCAGAAGACCCGCCAGCACGAGTCCCGAAAAAATCCGGTTCGCGACCTTCTGCAACGCTACGATCAACGCCGGCAACTGCGGCACATCCACATGAGTGCCGATGTCGTTGTTGGCGAGACGTTTCGTGATCTGATCGAGCCGACGCGGCAAGACAGCAAGCAGATCGCTACTCTCCAACGCAATCTGATACAATCGCCTCGGCGACAGATCACGTTTCGCGCGCTGCATCGCGATCTCGTTGCCGAAAGCACGAATCGTCTCGAGCGGCGTGAACGACGGATCGAGGGCACGCGTCACCCCATCGAGATTGAACAGCGCCTTCGCGAGCAGCGTCATCTCGGCCGGCAGTCGCAGGCCATGCGTGTACGAGAGATCGATCACGTCATAGAGAATTCGTCCCGTCTCGATCTCTGACGCCGTGAGCTCCACGTTGCGCACAATGAGCGTCGCGATCTCGCGCGTGTAACCGGCGTGATCGAACTCAGTGGCCGGAACGCCCATCTCGATCAGGGTTGCCGCCACTTCGTCAGCACGATGATCGCCGAGCGCCATGAGCAGTCGCGTCGCGGCATTTCGCATCGCGAGCGACAGACGCGCCGTCATTCCGAAGTCGATCAACGCGAGACGCACATCGACATCATCCGGCACCGGCGACGCGGCAGCTTGTGCTTCCACCTCGAGTTTCGAGAGCGGCGTCGTCGCAGGACGAGCCTCCACACGTCGATCGTCGCTCACCACCTCGGCCGGTGTGAGCGGGTTGCGCGTTCCCGGCATCACCACGAACACGTTTCCCGGATGCGGATCGGCGTGAAAGAATCCGTCGAGCGTGATTCCCTTCAGGTACGCGCGTGTGAGCTCCTCTGCGACCGGCCTGAAATCGTGATCGAGGCGCGCAAGCGGTGACACGTCGTCCACCTTCACACCACGCACACGCTCTGTCGTGAGCACGCGCTCCGTTGAATACGCCTCGATCACTTTCGGCACGATGAGGCGTGGAAACTCGGCGAGTGACCGACGAAACGCGGCGGCACTCCGCGCCTCGATGCGATAGTCCAATTCGTCGGCGAGCGCACGCTCGAGCTCCTGAATCACACCTATCACATCCACACGATGACCCACGCTCGTGTGTGCTGCCATGAATTCGGCGAGCTCGCGAAAGAACTCGAGGTCTTCAGCGAGAGCAGCGCGAATGTGTGGCCGCTGCACTTTGACCACGACTGCCCGTCCGCCGCGCAGTCGCGCGCCATGCACCTGCCCAAGACTCGCCGTGCCGAGTGGTTCGGGATCGAAGAAGTCGAACAGCTTGCTGAGGCGACCGCCGAGCTCCTTCTCGATCGTCGCTTCGACATCGTCGAACGGAATTTGGCCGACGTCGTCCTGTAGCGATTCCAACTCCCCGATGAACGGTGCAGGCAGCAGATCGGGACGTGTCGAGAGGAGCTGGCCCAGCTTCACATAGGCAGGCCCCAGCTCGACCAGCTTCTTCCGGAAGCCCGCCGCATTTGCCTCGATATCGGCGAGGGCTTCCGGCGACAGTTCTGCATCGTCAGTTGCAGCAAGCGCCAGCAATCCTTGCTGTTTGGCGATGTCACGCAGCCCGAACCGCGTGAACAGCTCGACCATCGCAACGAGGCGCGGGATGTGCTTTGGAGACAGGAGCATGAGGGCGCATCGGGCATGGACGGTGCCACCATGACTGCGAGCTCACAGCACAGCGTCGCGTCTTCTGTTGTAGGCGTTGCCAGCGCGGTACCTTCAGCAAGCCCACCTCCATGAAAGGCCTATGCCTGACGCGGCTCCGCACGAGCCGACCATACTCGTCGCCGAAGACAGCATCGAACAACGCGCGCTCTACAAGCGCGTTCTCGAAAGCGCGGGCTTTCGTGTACTCGAGGCGGGCGACGGCGCAGAAGCGGTCGACATCGTGCGCCGTGAGCGGCCCGATCTCGTGCTGATGGATGTGACGATGCCTGGCACGAGTGGCTGGAACGCCGTGCGCGTACTGAAGGAAGATCCCAGCACGCGAGCAGTGCCAATCATCGTCGTCACCGGTCTGTCGGGGAGTTGGGATCACGATGCCTCCCTTGCCGCCGGCGCCGATCAGCATCTCCAGAAGCCGATCTCGCCGGCGTATCTGCTTCAGGAAGTGCGCAGGTTCTTTCCCCGGTGATCACTGGCCACCTCGGCGTCGCTGGTGTGGTGCGGAGTGCGTCGCGTGAGCGAATGAGCTCACTGATCTTCGCCGCGTTGCTCCTCGCGTCACTTACCCCCGACATCGTCGACCTGCTGTACTGGCTCGCCCGCTTCTGCAGCCCGTACGGACTCTACTCGCACACTCTGCACGCCATCGTGCTCGAAGCAGCGGTTGTCGGCGGAGTCGCATTGCTCATTACCGACTCGTGGCGAATCGCGTTGTTGTTCGCCATCGTCGTGCTGCTGCATGCGCCTGCCGACTTCATCACGGGACGGAAGCTGCTGGTGCCAGGCGGCGAGATGGTCGGACTTCGTCTCTACGACCGTCCGTCGCTCGACTGGCTCGTCGAGATTCCGCTGGTGGTCATTGGATGGTGGTTGCTCCGCCGCAGCGGACGCGCGCCGCGATGGGCGACGTCGATCTGGGTCGTGCTCGGGCTCATCGTCACCCAGACAACGCTCGACGCTGCAGCGTCGCGTCGAGGCCGCGGTGTCAAGCCGAACGCCTGCCCGATCATCGCCACGCCAATCTCGCCCTGAGATCTGGTCCGAACGAACGAATACAGTCATGTTGCGGCGTTCATCCGCGGCACTTATGTGTCCTCGGGGGGGTACTCGAGGGTTAGCATAGAAGCCGGGCGGAAGTCCGCCGATACTTAGTTGAACATGCCCAACACACCTGCCGACGACGATCCCCTCGCTGCATTCGAGCTCCCTCCGGATCTCATGGGATCGACATACGAGCACGCCATCAGCGACGACGCAGGAACGACGCACGAGCGCGGTCACGCCATCGCCACCGCTCTGCAGCGTGCGCTCAAGGGCAGCACCGTCGAATACGGTTTTCCGGGCGTCGTCACCGTGCACATGAAGTCCGGCGCGCTCGCCCGCTGTGGCGGCCCCGCGATCGGTTGGCTCATCGATGTCGAACGCACGCCTGGCGCGCAGCCAATCACACTCGACGTCAATGTCCCTGACGACGAAACGGATCCCGTGCGCGTGGCCGACGTGCTCGCAAAGGCGCTCAGAAAATACTGAGAGCCGTCCGCCTCTAAATTCGCGCCGTCACTCGCCGCTCGTTCTCATCACGCTGGCCGAGGAACTCGCCGATTGCCGCGAGCGACGTGATGTGATCGCAGAAGATCTTGAACGTCGCGAGCAGAGGAACTGCCAGGAACGCACCGGCCACTCCCCAGATCCAGAAGAAAAACGTAAGCCCGATAAAAATCGCGACTGGATTGAGCGTCAGCCGATGCCCGAGCAACATCGGAGTCGCGAGATTCGCCTGAATCAGGTTGATCGCGAGAAAGCTTCCTGGTATCAGCAGCGCGTGTCCCACATCAGGAAATGCACTCAGGCCGGCGAGCGTGAACACGACCACCGCGGTGAGCGCGCCCAGGTAGGGCACGAATTCCAGACACGCGACGAGCGCGCCCCAAAGCAGCACGTTCGGCATACCCAGCATCCACAACACGATCGCGACGATCGTTCCTTCGGCGAGGTTCACCAACAACGTCGTCGTGAGATAGGCTGACACCGCCGCCTCAGTAGCGCGCGCGATCTCCACCGCCTTCACCTTGTCGCCGAAGTGCGGTAACACCTTGATCAGCTTCTGCAGGAACAAATCACCGCCGGCGAGCAGGAAGTAGAGGAGAATGAATACCTCGACCATCCCCGCCACGAGCCGCTGCGTCGTACCGAACAACCGCGACGACACACTCGGCCCCGACTGCACCATGACCTCCTGCGCTTTCCCCGTCGGACCGCCCACAGCGTCCGCGGCCTGCTCGACGTTCCGAGAGACCTGCTGCATGGGGCGGATGATCTTCTTGAGCTTCGCCTGCGCGCGACTGAAGGTCTGAGGTGCGGCGGCCGCCCACCCCTGTGCGGGGCCGGCAAGCTGGTAGGCCGCTCCGCCCACTGAGGTAATCAGCAGCAGCACGGCGATCGCGGCGCCGAGTGGTGGCTTGATGTAAAAGCGCCCCAGGAATCGGATGAGCGGGCTGAGCAGAAAATTGAGCAGGATCGCGAACACGATCGGAATCAGAAACGCCCGCGCGAAGTAGAGCGTGTAGAGCACCGCGAGCGCGCTGAGAAACGTCGCCTCGACGGAGCGCGTGCGGTGCGTGCCCATCGCGTCACCGGTAAGCTCCAGATTGGGCGTTGCCGAAGCGGCGTCCGCTGGACGGGCGTTCGCCCCGACATCGACATCGGGCCGAAGGGCGGAATCCGCCGGCTTCTCCGGCACTGCCCCGCGCCGGGAGCGCTCGGAAATCTCGTGTGTGGTCATGACACCAGTCTGTAATGCACGTTGCTTGCCCAGTTCGCTCAACTGACGATTTTCGTCGCGGGCACTCATCTTGTCAGGGACGCAGGCCATGCAGCTTCATGCCTTCCCCGCCGCTCATGCCTGATACGCCCAATTTCGGCAGCCTCGACGTCACGAACTTCACCGTGGGTGCCATGCTTCGCGCGGGAGTTGCCATCCGCCGAATCGTCCGCGCCGCACGATCCCTCGAGGAAGCGGCGAATCTCATCGTCCGGTATCTGTACGACCATTGTGTCGATGAGAAATCGGGCCATCGCAGCAGCGCGCTGGTGCGCTTCTACAAGACGCATCCGTATGGCGCACTTCAGCCGGAGCAGCAACTGTTTGCTGCGCGTGCCCTTGGCGATCAGACGCCAACCGACGACATGCCCTGTCTCGCGCTCATGGCCACCGCGGGTGACGAGCCGGAGTGGAATTCACGGCGGGCATCGAGAGCACATCTGGCGATTCCGATGCCTACTGCGGAATTTGTTCGCCGCGCACCAATGATCTCCAAGCTCATCGAAAGTCTGGGTCTCGAGATCGAGGACGTCGTAAGCGGCAGTCCGAATTCAACTCCGAGCGCGGAACCGCGGACGTATGATGTCTTTCACGTCGAGGATGCGGTCGGCAGTCCGCACATTCCGGCACAGCGCGACTTCGTGCTTCGATTTGGAATCGCGTCGGTCGTGGGCTTCGGCGGTCTGCTTCGCTCGGGCGAGCTCTATGCGGTGATCATTTTCTCGCGTGCTACCATCCCCGCAACGAGCGCCTCGCGCTTCCGTGCGATTGCCCTCGACGTGCGGTCTGCGCTGTACGCACTTGACGAAACACGAACCTGGACGACGTGATGGACAAGATAAATCTCACGGACAAGCTTGCGCAGTTCTCGACGCATTGGCAGCCGAAAATCATCGGCGAGTTGAACGGCCAGCAAGTCAAGCTCGCGAAGTTTCGTGGCGCGTTCGACTGGCATCATCACGAGAATGAAGACGAGCTCTTTCTCGTGCTGCGCGGCCGCTTTCGTATGGAGCTGCGCGATCGCGCGATCGAATTGGCCGAGGGCGAGATGTTGATCGTGCCACGCGGTGTAGAGCATCGTCCCGTCGCCGACGAAGAGTGCTCCGTGATGCTATTCGAGCCAGCTTCCACGCTCAACACAGGAAACGTGCGGTCGGAGAAGACGATCGATCAGCTCGAGCGGTTATGAGCCCGAAGTTCGCATGACCCTTCGACTCTATCTGCTGCGCCACGGCCAGACTGCAATGAGCCGAGCGAATGTGTTCTGCGGTCGGGGACTCGATCCTGAGCTCACGCCCGAAGGCTTCGCCATGGCGGAGGCATTCGCCGACGCACACCGCCACGAACCGTGGACTCACATCTACTCGAGCCCTCTCAAGCGCGCCGTCACCACGGCGGCGCCGCTGGCGAAGCGGCTCGGGATGGACGTCGAGCTGCGCGATGAGCTCGCGGAGCTCGACTACGGCGAATGGGATGGACTCACGGCTGACGAAGTCGCACGCCGATGGCACGACGAGCATGAGCGATGGACGGCCGATCCCGCATGGAATCCACCAACCGGCGGCGAGACCGCAATCGCGCTTGCGCAACGCATGACGAACGTCATCGAGGAGATCACCGGAGCACACATCGACGGCAATGTGCTCGTCGTCTCCCACAAGGCATCCATCCGCGTGCTCCTGTGCGCGCTGCTCGGTGTCGATGTCGGGCGCTTCCGCTATCGCTTTGCATGTCCGGTCGGCTCTGCATCCATCGTGGATTTCGGAGCGCACGGTCCGCTGGCGGTCGCCGTGGCGGAGCGCTCGCATCTCTCGGTAACGTTGCGAGAGCTCGAGGGAACATGAGCAAAAGTGTTCGAGCCCGAGCTGGTAGTTGTTACCAGACCGTGAACCAACGCTGAGTCTGTCCGTTGCGAGTCGCCGCGAACGTTCGCTCGTCCCCAATGCGGAAGAGCGAAATGACGCCGACATCACTGCACCACGAAATCGAAGTTGCCGATGATTCGGCGACTCTGTACCTCCATGGCGCACTCTGCGCGGAGGATGCCTTTACCCTGTCGCGCACCTGCGGCGACCTGCCCGCGCGCGTACACACCCTGCGTCTCGATCTCCATGGCATCACGCACATGGAAGAAGACGCCATGGGCGCAATTCGCGCCGTACTCCGCTATTGGCGCGAGTCACGCGGCGGAAGCTTCCGTCTTTCGCTGACATCGGATCGCATCGTCGCGACCTACGGTGAAGGCCGCTTCGCCAATTCGCTTTTCGGCCTGCGTACCGCGCCGCCGCACGTCGTCGAGGCTACACCTGCGCTTACCGCCATGTATTTATAAGGACGGCGCGCTCTAGCATCACTTCCCGTTCCGGGATAGCTTCGCGCCAATTCCCAATACCGGCGAGGCCAGCATGGCGACGAAACTGGATAAGGCGATCAAGCGCGAATTGGTGCAGGGCGACAAGACGTACACGATCACCATCGCTCCCGATGGTCTGAAGGTGGTCGAGAAAGGAAAGCGTAACGGAAAGGAGCTCTCGTGGTCGTCGATCATCAGCGGCGACGCACAGCTCAACGAAAGTCTCAAGCTCTCTGTCGACGCGACGCGCCCCGGCAGCTGACAACGCGACGCCGGCCACGGCCATGCGTATCGCCGCCCTTTCACTCCTGCTCGCCACACACACGCTGGGCGCGCAGGACGCACACCCGAGCTTCACGGTCGGTACCGCGACGGCAACGCGCGGTACCGCGGCAATGGGGACGCTCAACGTGCCCGCCGCGAGTGACTCCGGTCTGCGCATTCCCGTCGCGGTAATCCACGGCGCGAAACCAGGACCCGTCGTCGCCTTCGTCGCCGGCAGCCACGGCACCGAGTACACGTCCATCGTCGCACTGCAGCGACTGATCCCGCGCATCGACCCTCATACACTCAGCGGCACGGTGATCATCGCGCCGCTCCTCAACATCGCCTCCTTCGAGGCGATGACGCCGCATCTCAATCCGGTTGACCGGAAAGGGATGAACGGGCAATACCCCGGCGACTCGAGCGGCACGCAGACGCCTCGCGCCCTCGCGATCGTCACGCGCGCGATCGTCGCACCGGCAGACGTCGTCGTCGATCTCCACGGCGGCGATCTCGACGAAGACCTTCGTCCATACAGCTACTGGTTCCGCGGCGGCCGTCCCGCCCAGGATTCCGCGGGCCTCGCGCTCGCAATGGCATTCGGGCTCGATCACATCATCGTCACTGACGTAAATCCTTCCGCGCCGACCGCCGGCCGCTCACTCTCTGGCCAGGCGCTCGTACGCGGCAAGCAAGTGCTCGTCGCCGAAGCAGGGCGCAGCGGCACTGTCGAAGCTGGCGAAGTGAGCATGCTCGTCGAAGGCTCGCTCAACGTCCTCGGCAGCCTTCACATGATCACGCGCCAGGTTCGCCCCGTCCGAAATCCGGTGTGGCTCTTCGGCGGCGCACGCGTCGCGGCCGATTCAGGAGGAATGTTCTTCGCCACCGTGCGTCGCGACACGCGCGTGAAAAAAGACGCCGTCCTCGGCTACACCACCGACTACCTCGGCAAGAAGACCGGCGACATCCGGGCGCCGGTCGAGGGTCTCGTGACCTTCATCCGCGGCGTGCCATCCATGTGGCCACGCGCGACACTCGTGAACGTCGCCGTCGTACTGCCGACGCCGCCCGCATGGACGTCGCCACCCTGATCGATCAGCGCGCCGTCAGTCGCGCCTGCAACCGCGTCTTCACATCGGGCCATTCTCCATCGATAACAGAGAAGTACACTGAATCACGCGACGAGCCGTCCGCGTTGATCATGTGCTGCCGCAACGTGCCCTCCTCGGTCGCACCAATGCGCAGCATCGCCGCCCGCGAGCGCGCATTCTTCGTGGACGTCTTGAGCTCCACGCGCCGGCAGCCGAGCGCCTCGAACGCATGCGTGAGCATCAGCAGCTTGGCCTCGGTGTTCACCGCACTGCGTTGCCGAGAGGGTGTAATCCACGTCCAGCCGATCTCGATGCGGCGGTGCGCGGGGACGTAATTTCCGAACCGTGAGCTGCCGATGACCGTGCCGCTCGTTCGCTCCACGGTCACAAAGGGCAGCGCAGTACCCGCCTGCTGATCGGCAAGCGCTTCCATCACGTACTCACGCATGTCCGCCTCTGAGTTCACGCGAATCGATGTGAGTGCCCAGAGCGACGGGTCGAGCCCGACTTCGCACAGCGCACCCACATGATCGAGCGTCAGCGGCTCCATGCGCACAACCGTCCCCTCGAGCACAACGGGACTGAGCTTCATCGTCATTGCGCCACGAGGCCCACTGGCGGAAGAAGCGCCGCAATTCGTTCCGCGCGCTCCCGATGACGTCCGCCAAGTAGCTGGAATTTGGCGGCGGTGGCCGAATCTCCCGCAGCGGTATTCTGCGCGGCCATCACAGCACAATATTCGCTGACTTCCTGCTCATCGGTCACGTCCTGTTGCGTGAAACCGAATGGCTGCTCATACAATAGGAGCGCGGCGATGGCGTGTGTCGAGAAAGGCAGCTTTCCGAATTGCTCACGGAGATGCGACAAACCATCATTCTGCGCGAGCACCCCGCCCCACTCGGCGGCCGAAAGCGCTGGGGTCATGACGTCGGACATGATAGCGTAGATGGATGTGAATCTCGGGCAACACGAGAGTGTCGCTCAACTTGTTCAGTTGGCATATCGTGCGCAATCGAAAGTGGCGTTGACGTCGTCGCTCTCACGCGATCGGCCGGCAATGCAGCAGACGCGCTCGCGCAAATCGGCAGGACTACCTCAGTCATACGCACGTGAAAACTCTTGTGATCGACGTCGGCGGCACACACGTGAAAGTGCTCGCGACCGGCCGGCGAGCTCCCGTCAAGCTTCCGTCAGGACCCGACCTCACACCGCAGATGATGGTCAAGGAGGTGCTCGCCGCCACCGCGGACTGGCAGTACGAAGCGGTGTCGATCGGCTATCCTGGTCCCGTCTCCAGGGATCGGCCCACACTCGAGCCGAAAAATCTCGGAACGGGTTGGGTTCGCTTCGACTATTCGGCCGCGTTCAAATGCCCCGTCAAGATGATCAACGATGCCGCCATGCAGGCACTCGGCAGCTATGACGGCGGGGTGATGCTTTTTCTCGGGCTCGGGACTGGGCTCGGCACCACGCTCGTCACCAACGGTACCGTGGTGCCACTCGAGATGGCGCATCTCCCGTACAGAAAGAATCGCACATACGAGGAGTACTGCGGCGAGGCAGGCTTGAAACAGCTCGGTGAAAAGAAATGGAGAAGACATGTCGCCGAGGTCGTCGACCTTTTTCTCGCCGCGCTGAATGCGGACTACGCAGTGCTCGGCGGCGGCAACGTGCGCTTCTTTGATGAGCTTCCCCCGAAGACACGTCGGGGCAGCAACCTCAACGCCTTTCGCGGTGGCTATCGCCTCTGGCAGAAACGCGCACACCTGCCGTGACCGACACCGTGTCGCAACCGCCGCGTGTTCCGCCGGTAGGCCCGGGCGTCGAACCGCGCTGGACATCGAGCTCCAAGAGCGGCGTCGGCACTGCGCTGGACGGACGGAGTCACGTATGGTTCACGATCTCGCACGGCATCGTCGACGAGGTCTACTATCCGCGCGTCGATCAGGCGAACACACGCGATCTGGGTCTGCTCGTAAGCGCCGCTGACGGATTCTTCTCCGAGGAAAAGCGCGACACGACGAGCACCGTGCATCTCATCGCGCCCGGTGTGCCGGGCTATCGTCTGGTGAACACGTGCGTCCATGGCCGCTACGTCATCGAGAAGACGGTGATCACCGATCCCGAGCGCGACGTGCTCATGATGCGCATGCGCTTTCGTGCGCTACTGGGCAAGGTCGACGACTATCGCGTCTTCGCACTGCTTGCACCACACGTTTGCAATCAGGGGTACGGCAACGACGGATGGGCCGAGACGTACAAGGGTGTACCGATGCTGTTCGCGCGGCGACAGGAAGTTGCACTCGCGCTTGCATGCGACGCGGGCTGGCGTGCAATGAGCTGCGGTTACGTCGGCGTGAACGACGGTTGGCGCCAGGTGAAGACAGACGGCTATCTCTCCGATCTCTGTTCCGATGCGCGCAACGGCAACATCGCTCTGACAGGCGAGGTGGATCTCGCGGCGTGTCCGCGCAACAGTGACGGTGTCGCCGAGTTCGTGATTATTCTGGCGTTCGGTCTTGGAGGAGCGGAGGCAGCTCAGCGCGGACGAATGACGCTCGCCTCCGCGTTTCATCGCGTGCAGGCGTCGTACATTCGCGAGTGGACGCGCTTCCACGAGCACACTGTGGGTCCGCGCGCCGCAACGGATGAGCTCATGACGCCGGAAGTGTCGCGTCAATCGGCGGCGCGTGATGTTGCCGTGCACGCGCACGGAAGCACATACGCGCAGGAGTCGGCGACCAGCCACATCAAGCCGGATCGGCGCAAGCGCCCGTCAGTCGAGCTGCCGGAGAGCGTGATCGATCTGTATCGCATGAGCGCCTCCGTGTTGGCCATCCACGAAGACAAGCGCGCGTCGGGGGCGATGATCGCAAGCCTCTCGATTCCCTGGGGCAACACGAAGAGCGATCACGAGCTTGGCGGCTATCATCTCGTGTGGCCGCGCGACCTTGTGAACAGCGCCGGCGCGTTGATCGCGGTGGGCCACAGTGTGCTCGCGCGTCGCACGCTGCGCTATCTCATGAGCACGCAGGAAGCCGACGGACGCTGGGCGCAGAATCTCTGGCTCGACGGCACGCCGTACTGGAACGGCTTGCAGATGGACGAGGTGGCATTCCCGATTCTCTTTGCCGAAATGTTGCGGAGAGAAGGGAAGCTCGAGGATCTCGATCCATATCCGATGATTCGTCGCGCAGCGGTATTTCTCGTGCGCAATGGTCCGGTCACCGGGCAGGATCGCTGGGAGGAGAACAGCGGCTATTCACCGTTCACCATTGCGGTGGAGATTGCCGGCGTGCTCGTCGCGTCAGAGTTCGCCGAGCGCGCGGGCGAGCACGACCTCTCGATCCTGCTGCGCGATACGGCCGACGCATGGAATGCCCGCATCGAGGAGTGGACCTACGTGCGCGACACCGTCATCGCGCGGGAAGTCGGCGTCGATGGCTACTACGTGCGCATTGCGCCGGAAGACGTCTGCGACGCCACTCCCAAATCCGGCGGTTACATCCCGATCAAGAACAGGCCGCCGGGCTCGGACTGGGCGCGCTTCGACGAGATCGTGAGTCCCGATGCGCTCGCGCTCGTGCGATTCGGTTTACGCGATCCCAACGATCCCCGAATCGTGAACACCGTACGCGTGCTCGACGCGCGGCTTCGTGCACTGACGGCAACCGGTCCTGCATGGTACCGGTACAACAACGACGGCTACGGCGAGCATGAGGATGGCTCGCCCTTCGATGGTGTGGGCGTGGGACGCCCGTGGCCGCTGCTCGCGGGCGAGCGAGCGCATTACGAGCTCGCCGCCGGCCGCGCCGACGTTGCCGTTCACCTACTGGGCGTCATGCGTGCGCAGGCCAGTGATGGCGGAATGCTCCCGGAGCAGGTGTGGGATGGCCCCGACAAACCGGAGTTCGAGTTGGTGAACGGTCGCGCGACTGGTGGCGCGATGCCACTCGTGTGGGCACACGCTGAGTACGCGAAGCTGGTTCGGTCGATCCACGACGGCCGCGTGTTCGACATGCCGCAGCAACCGTACGAGCGCTATGTGCGACAGCCGGTCGGATGTGATCTCACCATCTGGGCCGCGCATTGTCGGGCGTCGCGGATGCCAGTTGGCAATCGCCTGAGAGTTCAGTCGCCGTCGGATATGGTCGTCCGGTGGAGCGTAGGCGATGCCGACGCGACCGAGACCCCGAGTCGTGATACGAAAATCGGAGTGTGGCTCGCTGATCTGGATACGGAACGGATTCCCGTCGGTGCGACGATCCGGTTTGCAATCGTCCCTGCTGGTTCGACGAGCTGGGGCGAGATCCACGAAGTGAGTGTGGTCGCGTAAGGCTTCCACGCACGGTATCAACTGCCAGAAACGGATCAAACGAATTCAACGGAAAGGGCCGAATCAAACTTGCGTTTGACCCGGCCTTTTTCGTCGATGTCCGCCGAATCCGTTCCTTGCAGTTCAACCGATCACACTTCGGCGATGAAGCCCATCGAGCAAGGTAGGAATGAATCCACCGAACGCGCCGTTGCTCATCACGAGCACGACGTCACCTGACTGTGCTTCGCGGATCACACGCTGAACCAGCTCAGCAACATCGGGCGACGCATTCGCCTCGATACCCTGCGACTCCAACGACTCGACAACTTTGTTGATGTCGAGCTGCTCACTGACTGGAACCTTGTCGTGCGGTTCCGGCACGCGAATCGACGCACGGGCTGCACCCTTGAACGCCGTCGTGTATTCGGTCTGGTGAATGTTGCGACGACTCGTGTTCGATCGCGGCTCGAACACGGCCCACAGCCGACGGTCGGGGTAACGCAGCCTGATCGCGATGATGGTCTCGCGCACGGCTGTCGGATGGTGCGCGAAGTCGTCGATCACGAGCACGCCGCCGATCTCACCACGAATTTCCTGACGGCGCTTTACGCCCTTGAACGACGCGAACCCCGCGCGAATTTGATCGGCGCCGAGTCCGAGTGCACGTGCAGCTGCGTAGACGCCGATCGCGTTCTCGACGTTGTGATGGCCCGACATGGGGAGCAGGAATTCACCGACGGCACCGCGCGGCTCGCGAATCTCGAACCGCGCTCCCTCGGGTCCGAAGCGGAGATTCTCCGAGACATATTCTGCGTCGCCATGCGCTGCGTAGGTTGCGACGTACGCGCGTGACGACCGCTGAGCGATCGCGACCGCGTTGGGATACGATGCGGCGACGGCGAGAAATCCATCCTCGGGAAGTGTCGCGGCGAACTTGTCGTATGCCGATTCGTAGTGCGCCATGTCGCGATAGATGTCCGCGTGGTCGAACTCGACGCTCGTGAGCAGCGCGGTGCGCGCACGATAGTGCATGAACTTCGGCCCCTTGTCGAAGTAGGCCGTGTCATACTCGTCGCCCTCCACCACGACAAACGGTCCGTTCCCGTTGCGGAAGTTGCCGACGTAGTTGAGCGTCACGCCGCCGACGAGAAAAGTCGGATCCGTTCCTGCATCGACGAGCACGTGCGCCATGAGCGCAGAGGTCGTCGTCTTGCCATGCGTTCCTGTCACGACGACGCTGTGCTTGCCCTCGAGCACCAGGGATCCAAACGCCGCGGGAAAGCTCATCTGTGAAATGCCACGCGTGCGCACTTCGGTTGCTTCGACATTCACGCGTCGAATGACGTTGCCGATGATGACGAGGTCCGGCCGCGCAGCATCGATGTTCGCTGGCGAGTACGGAGTCATGACTTCGACGCCCCATGCGGCGAGCATGTCGCTCATCGGCGGATACACACTCTCGTCACTTCCGGTGACCTCGTAGCCCGCGGCTTTGAGCATGCCGGCAAAGGATCCCATTCCGGTGCCCGCCACGCCGACGAGATGAATGCGCTTGATGGATCCGGGCGTGATGTCAGTGAGGACGTTGCCGTTGTCGTCAGCCATCTGCTTGAGATCTTCGAGTGGTTTGTGCGTCGCGCGCTGTCGACGAATAGTGAGCGTCGAGTGAACGCCGTTGCAGTGGCTCAGTCAAATGGCAGCGCCGCGACGGCAAGAACAACGAGCAACAAGAAACAACAGCAATTTTACCGCAGAGGCCGCAGAGGATCGCAGAGGAATACGGGCAAGCAGAGACTGCGCGCCTGTGCAAAGAGTGGCGCGTGGAAAAAAGAATGAGCATGCGCAGTTGGGAAGTTCTGCCGTTGCGGTTCCTCTGCGTTCCTCTGCGACCTCTGCGGTGAAAACTCCGCCGTTCGCGGTTCCTCTCGCGATGACGACGGGACGGTTCACGGGGCCAAGTGATAGCTCGAAGCAATTTGGAAGTTCTGCGCGCTACTCCGCCGCCTCGCTTGGCCCCGCCGCCTCTTCCTGAATCGACAGAACGAAGCCCACGCCGCGTCGGGTGCCGATCCGAACATTCGCTCCCGCATCGGCCAGCTTGCGACGAATCCGCGCCACGTTGACGTCCACGACGTTCGAACCGGGATCGAAGTGCATGTCCCACACACGTTCGAGCAGCTCGGAGCGCGAGATCACCTCGTCGCCGTGCAGCAACAGATGCTCGAGGAGCGGAAGCTCTTTCGCCGTCAACGACACTTCGGCGCCATTCACGAAGAGCTGCCGAGAGAGGCGGTTGAGCATCACGTTACCGAAGGCGATCTGTTCGGTGCGCTTGGCACCACCACGACGAATCAGCGCACGTACGCGCGCACGAAACTCGTCGATCATGAGTGGCTTGGTGACGTAGTCGTCGGCGCCGGCGTCCAGAGCCAGCACTGTCGTTGCACGATCGTTGTTGCCGGTGAGCACCATGACCGGAATGGCGCGGCCGCTTCGACGCAGTGCTTGCACGATCGTGATGCCGTTGCCGTCAGGAAGCCCGAGGTCGAGCACGATGACGTCGTAGTCCGTCACCATCGCGCAGGTCAGACCATCCTGCGCGGTTGTGGCGACATCGACTGCAAATCCATCACTCTCCATCACGCTGCGGCTCAGCAGGGCGCTGGAGGCATCGTCCTCGACGAGGAGCGCTCTCATGCTATGGTCATGGTCATTCCCGGGGCTTGCAACTGCTGTCGAGTAGGGGACGCTTGACTAACAGAATTGTAATAATTGAGATCAGGTCCTGTAACAATGACCGGGCTATCCTCTCCGTGTAGCAGTTCACGACACTCACCCGGAGAATAGGTCCATGATCATCAAGAACGCACGCCGCACCGCGGTCGCCCTTGCCCTCGTCGCTTTCGCGGCGGCATCCGCCCAGGCCCAGACCGCCAACCAGACCGTCCTGTTCGCCGTCAACGCGATCAATCAGATCTCCTTCGCCGGCGCCCCGTCGCTGACGATCACCACCGCCACGGCCGGCTCCGCGCCGAC
>JBDUCR010000036.1:0-3137 GCA_040003345.1 bacterium | reverse complement strand
CTGTGCGCCGCTATGACCGGCTATAATCGGCGCGAAGGTAGATCCCGACACTCGCTTCGCTCCTGCGGGATGACAGTGTGCTCGCTTCGCTCCTGCGGGATGACAGCAACGCACCGCAGCGCGCTCAGTCCTCCCGAAGCGCGTCGACGGGCTCCATGATCGCCGCTCGCCGCGCCGGAATCGCGCCAGCTGCGAGCGCAGCAATGGACAAGACCGCCACGGCCGCAATCATCGTACGCGGATCATTCGGTGTGAGCCCGAAGAGGAACGCGTTCAGGAGCCGGCTCAGCGCAAACGCACCAACTCCGCCAATCGCGATCCCCAGCGCCATCATCCTGAAGACGTCACCGAGCACGAGACGCACTATTCGAGAT
Organism: bacterium; assembly: GCA_040003345.1. Lineage (GTDB taxonomy): Bacteria > Gemmatimonadota > Gemmatimonadetes > Gemmatimonadales > Gemmatimonadaceae > AG11. The sequence goes on along the minus strand of JBDUCR010000036.1, from coordinate 2,763 downwards.
CGCGCCGCACCGAGGGCCACGCGAATGCCGATCTCCACGCGACGTCGAGCAACCATGTACGACATGACGCCGTAGAGGCCGAGCATCGCCAGCAAGAGCGCGAGTGTGCCGAAGAAGGCAGAGAGCGCAGCAAGCATTCGCTCGCGTTGAAGCGAGTTCGCGAGCTGATCGGACAGCGCGGTAAACCGCAGCGAGTATCGCTGATCGAGTTGCTCCGCAACCGCCTTCACGCGGGCGATCGTAGCGCTGGGAGACTGCGCCACTCGCACTTCGTACGTCGCAGTTTTCGAAGTCACTGAGTCCTGCGACGTCGCGAGGTAGACGAGGGATCGCTGTTCCTCGCGAAGCTGTCCGTACTTCGTGTCCTCGACAAGGCCGACAATCGTAATTGCGGGGCCAGGTTTGTTATGCTCGATGAGGCGAATGACACGACCAATTGGTGACTGCTTGCCGAAGTAACGCTTAGCCGTTGCGCGGTTCACGATCGCTACAGGCGAGGCGCCGAGCCTGTCCGTACTCCCGAAGTCACGCCCGGAAATGAGCCGAGTGCCCATCGTTGCGAAATAGCCATCGCTCACCTGGTTGAACCAGGCTCTCCGGTCGCGTGTATCGGTGGCGTCATCGCCATCCGCAACGACATCCTCGTTCCAGTAGGTTCCGCTGACCGGCGTGAAACTGGAGAGACTCGCATCTCGCGTTTCCGGTTGTGCGCGCAGTTCGCGGAGCAGTCGCTGCTGCATGGACAGGTAGGCTGCCGGTTCGGCCTTGAGCCGGCTCATGTCGACGGAAGCCACTAACACGCCCTCTGCGCGAAATCCGGGGTCGAGCGCGAGGAGTCGCGTAAAGGAGCCGACCAGCAACGCCGCTGCCACGACGAGAATCAACGCGAGTGCGCACTGCCCGACGACGAGTGCCTTCACCACGCCGAATCGAGACTGACCATCAATCGTACCGCGACCTCCCGACTTCATCGCCGACTGCGGGTCTACGCGCGTCGCGCGCCAGGCCGGAATCAGTGCGCAGATCATCACCGTGGCGACACCGACGGCCAGTGTGAATGCAAGTACACGAAGATCGAGCGACAGATCGAGCGAAACGGTTCGTACAGGGTCGCCATTCCCGAGAAGCGCGACGAGAACGCGACTTCCCCATTGCGCGATACCGACACCGAGCGCGGCGCCCATCGCGGCGAGCACAACGCCTTCCGCGAGGTTCTGTCGAATCAACCGGCTACGTGATGCGCCGATCGCAATGCGAATCGCCGTCTCGCGACTCCGCGCCATCCCACGTGCGAGCAACAGATTCGCGACGTTGGCGCAGGAAATAAGCAGGACGAGCCCAACCATGCCCATGAGTGCGAACAACGCGGGCGAGTACTCCAATCGTAGAAACGAGAGCCCGTTCGCCGCCGGTCGTACCAGCAGACGGCGCGACACGAAACGGTCGTTGTTGTCTGGTCCCGGCGAGGCAGATGCCTCCAGCACACTCCGCGATACCGTGGCCAGGCTCGCATTCGCCTGTGCGATGGAGGCGCCCGGTCTCGTCCGCGCAATGACGCGCAGCCACCAAGCCGTTCGTGCGTCGAGCTGACGGTTTCCCAGCGCGCACAACGGCGTATACAGCTTCGGCTCCTCGCCAACGTCGATGCCGGAAAACGACGCCGGAGTCACGCCGATGATGGTATAGCTCTTATCCGACAGCCGCAGCGGTGTGTTGATCACGTCCGTGCGACCGCCCAACTCCGATTGCCAGAAGCGGTGACTCACGACGACGGTCGGTGCGCAGCCTCGTACGTCATCGTCGCGCGTAAACAACCGCCCTTGGGCGGCATGCACGCCAAGCGTGGAAAAATACTCACCATTTACTTGAATACCGGAAACCATCCGGGCTTCGCCGCCATTCGCGAGATCGAACTCCGCGGCCCCGGATGCAGCAAAACCGGCGAAGCCCGTGGCACGTGCGCGGAGTGCCTCCCAGAACGGATTCGTGAAAATCGGACTGCCTGTTGCGGCGTTAGTTACTCGCCCACTGTCGGTCATCACGATCTGCACCAATTCGGCGGGCCGCTCAACCGGAAGCGACCTGAGAACCACGGCGTTGATGAGACTGAAGATCGCCGTATTGGCACCAATGCCGATTGCGAGCGAGAGAATCGCGACAGTCGCGAACACTGGATTTGCTCTCAAGCCGCGAAGCGCATATCGAAAGTCCGACCGCAGCGACTCGATCCACAACGCGCCGCGAGCCGTTCGACCTTGCTCCTGCAGCGCGCCGATGTTGCCGAACTCGCGCCGCGCAACGCTCATCGCGTCGTCGCGCGACATGCCACGCGCCATCAGACGTTCCGTCGACCGGTCGAGATGCTCGCGCATCTCATCGGACATCTCGCGATCGAGCGCATCTCGGTGAAGCGCCGCGTTCAGCCAGCTACGAATAACGTCGATCATTGCGCTGTACCTCAGTCCTCGCGAAGCGCGTCGGTGGGCTGCATCGTCGCCGCGCGATGCGCAGGAATTGCTCCCGCCGTGAGTGCGGCAAAAGCCAGGAGTGCCATCGCTGCGAGCAACGTGCGTGGATCACCCGGCGAAAGATCGTACAGGAACGCAGTGAGCAACCGGCTCAGTGCGAACGCACCGACGCCACCGAGCACGATGCCGAACAGCGTCATCCGGAAGACGTCGCGCAGCACAAGACCCACGATGCGTGACCGCGCCGCGCCGAGTGCAACACGGATGCCGATCTCGACGCGACGTCTGGCGACCA
>JBDUCR010000402.1:0-3144 GCA_040003345.1 bacterium | reverse complement strand
TGCAAGAACTACGACGGCGACGTGCAGTCCGACATCGTCGCGCAGGGCTTCGGCTCACTGGGGCTCATGACGAGTGTCCTGCTGACACCAGACGGCAAGACGATGGAAGCGGAAGCCGCGCACGGCACTGTCACGCGGCACTATCGCGAGCACCAGAAGGGCAACAAGACGTCCACCAATCCGATTGCGTCCGTCTTCGCGTGGACGCGTGGGCTCGCGCATCGCGGCAAGCTCGATCAGACACCAGATCTCATCGCGTTCGCGAACGCGCTCGAAGCTGTCTGCATCGAAGCCGTGGAGTCCGGCGAGATGACGAAGGACCTTGCAATTCTCATCGACGCAAAGGCGCCGTACCTCAATACGGAAGCCTTCCTCGACACGATCGACCGCCGTCTACAAGCGAAAATGGCGTAAGCCGTGCCGAGGCGTTTTCAATAGCGCCAGCTTTTTGTATCCGACCCTGGCGGCGCATATCTCTCGATCTGCGTCGCCATTTTCGGGAGGAGCTCCGGCATGCTGGGTCCCCAGCAGTGCGGCGCCATCGGCTGAAACACAATCTCGCCGCTGGGCTTGGGGCTTGTCGCCTTCTTGAAATAGTCGTCGAGCATGTGGACACCCATGTTGAGGAAGTAGGTGTCCGCATCGCCGACGTAGACGTTGATCTTGCTCGCGACCTTCGGACCGAGTGTCGTCCACTTCGTCTCGAGAATGTTGCGCAGGTCGTAGTGTTCCTTCCAGTACGCGGCAACCTGCTTGTCGATCGCGCCAGTGCGCTTGTTCCAGATCGGTACGGGATATCCATCCGCGCCGACTGGGCCATACGTCGCCGTCCAGATGTCCCACTGGCCGCCCGAGCGCGAGTGATCTCCCGACGCGAGCTCGAACCAGTTCTCGTCCTTCATCATCGTCGTGACGTTGCCATCGGGACGACGACTGTCAGGACGATCGATCTTCATCCACGGCCCGCGTGTGGACCAGTACGCATTCGAGTCGGCGTAGATGTTCACGATCTGGTGATAGCGGAAGTCGACGCCATCGGGACACAATGACCACGTGCCGCCGTAGAAGTCGGGATACATCACCTGATGCGCGAGTGAGATCCAGCCGCCGGTGGAACCACCAGTGAGCAGACGCGCCCACGGCTCGCGCTTCACGCGGAATTTCGTCTCGACCGCGGGAATGAGCTCCTGGATGATCGCGTCGCCGAACGGACCGTTGTTCGCCGAGTTCACGCCGTAGGAATCGTCATAGTACGGCGACGGATGCTGCAGCGTGACGATGATCATCCTCGGCGCGCTGTCGCTCATCCAGTAGCTCGTGAAGTTCGTCGCGCCCGCGCGTCCACCGGTGCGACCAAAGCCGCCAGGTGCACCGAGCGAGAAGTGGCCGTGATCGTAGACGACCGGATACTTCACGTCGGGATGCTTGTCGTAATCCTTTGGCAGAAGAACAGTGGCGCCGAGGTAGATGGGATGTCCCCACCATTTGGTGAGGATGGCGCTCTCGATCTTGATGCGTTTGACGTTGTCGTTGTCAGGAGGGACCTGTACGGGCGGAATGACTTTATCCGCGACGAGCTTGATTGGCGTGGACGACTTTGGATCGAAGTGAATGCGCACCGGCTCACCGAAAAGATTTCCCGGCGACGACTTCCATTGCTGGCCTTCCCATTGATCCATGTGCAGCCAGACGGTGTGTCCGTCGGCGCGCGCGAACTTCGTGTAGACGTTCACGAATGGCTGTACGCGATAGTCGCCGGCGGGGATGTCGCGCAGGCTTTGCACGGGATGTCCGAACGCACTCGCGTCGATCACCGCGGTCTGACCGGCAGCGAGACTCGATATGTTGACGCCGAACAGCGGGTCGCCGTTCTCTCCCGTGCGCTCGACGGGCGTGCCGCTCGTGTCGGTGACGCGGCTGATGGCGACATACACGCGACCGGTGATCGGATCAGCGTGCGCCGATTTCGCGAACACGATTTCGAAACGCGGGCCAGTCGTAGCGGGCCGTTGCGCGTGAAGTGTGACAGCGCTGAGAAGCACGACTGACGCAAGCGCGGTGATGCGGCGGAGAGAAATAGTCATGCGTCGAAGGTATCCGTGCTTCGCGACGAGAGCTAGCGCTCGCGCGCAACGCACGAAGGTCCGGTCTCTTCGCAAAGACCGGCCCTTTGTCCTGGACTTAACCTGAATTCGTGGACGCGTGAGTGTGAGCGACTACGCGGCCGCCTGTAATGCCAGTTCGTACTCTGCGGACTGACGTACCCCAAGATGGAGTGCCAGCGTTTCCGATTGTACCACGTTTTTCGATATAGCGAACGATCGCGCGGCGTGCCGCGTCCTTCGTCGTCCAATTGCTGCGCATGATCAGCTCGAACTCCAGCGTCGCAAAGAAACGCTCGGCCACCGCATTATCGTAACAGTCACCTTTGCGACTCATGCTCGCCCGCATCTGGTGCGCCGCGAGCTCCGTGCGGTAGTCCGGCGCGGCATACTGACTCCCGCGATCCGAATGGTGTATCAGGCCGGGGGTGGGACGCCGAGCGTCGCACGCCATACGCAGCGCACTCACCGCCAGCTCGACCTCCAGTGTGTCGCGCATCGCCCACCCCACGCACCGGCGCGAGCCCAGATCGAGTACCGTCGCGAGATAGAGTCATCCCTCGCGCGTGGGGACGTAGGTCATATCGCTGACCCAGACGCGATTGATCGCCACGCCGGTCACGTCGAACTGACGCGCCACCAGATTCGGAGCGATCGGATCCGCATGCGTGGAGTCTGTGGTCGACACGCGACGGCCGGTGGGCCGACGCGCGGCCAGGCCGTCCTCGCGCATGAGCCGCGCGACCCGCTTCGTGCTCACGGGCAGTCCCTCCGCGCGCAACTCGCGCTGCACGCGCGGCGCGCCATACGTCTCGCCACTGTCGGCGTGCGCGATCCGCACGTGCGCCATCAGCACCTCGTCGATGAGCGCATGCCAGCTCGGCGGTCGCTTGCGCGAGGCGTAATAGTCGGCCGGCGAGACGTCCAGGACTCGCCACATGAGTCGCACCTCGAACTCGCCGCGATGGCGAAAGATCACGGCGTACTTCAACGCGACTCTTTCGCGAAGTACACCGCCACTTTTTTTGCGAACGCCTGCTCC
>JBDUCR010000409.1:0-3164 GCA_040003345.1 bacterium | reverse complement strand
GTGACCGGCTCGTTGTTGACGACAGCACCACCCAGCGAGACGCGCGCGAACAACGGCAGCGGCACTATCTGTCCAGCAGGCGCGGTCTGACCGTCACCGTCCTGAATTGCGATTGTCTTCGTCGCCGCGACCGGTCCGCAGCACTCATCGACGCGCTCGGCAAGACAGAGAATGAGATCGAGCAACACGGCGTTGCTGTAGACGGTCGTGCGGAACGTGCACGTGTCGATGTTGCCGATGATGCCGTTGTCGATATTGAATGTCGCTATCGGAATGCAAGAGTCATCAGGCGCAACGCACGAGCCATCAAGCGTCCGGCAGATCACCGTCCGTCGCGTGACGCCCGGCGCAGGCTGGGCGCAGATCGTCTTGCACTCAGCGTCGTCGATCGAGCCCGGCGGGGCAGGCGTGCCCTGTGCGACACGAAGACGATACCGCTCGCGAATGAGCCCATTCTCGCAGGCGTTGTCGCCGCACTCATCGACCATCGCAGGTGCAGGCTCTGCTTCGCATTCGTGATAGCACAGGAAGAGCGTGATCATGCCCTGCCTGATTGGATCGCCAACGGGGCGACCGCAATCGTCCATTGGCTGCGTTGGATCGAACGGCTGCGAGTTCTGCGGCACGATGATCTCGCGACCCCAGTAGTCGATGGCGACGCCCGAGCTCACGCGAATGCGCGTTCTGTCCGTCGATGCGGAGACGCCGAGTCCGCACAGCACGCCTGCGCCGAGCGAAAGACGATTCAGCATCCATCGCTTCGAGTTGCCATAGCTCTGCTCGAGCTCGAGGTGATACGAGTCGAGCAGCTTGCCGTAGTAGTATCGGTTTCGCGTCGGCGACATGAGTCGCGTGAGCAGATCGCGCGTTGCGGGACCGCAGTCGGTCATTGTCGTTCCCATCGAGTTCCCCTCCAAGGGCTAGACCAGCGTGGCGCCAATGCCGACTCGTGCATTGTCTCCGATGATGCTTCCCGTTCGCCGGGACGATCGCGATCCTGACAGCACTGCATCTTCGCCGAGCGTCCATCCGTCGCCGAGTGGAATGGCTTGTGGTGGACCGCCGACGATTGCGTCGATACCGAGGCGCGCCTGAAAACCAACGCGCATGCGCGGCTCGATCGGACAGAGATGGTAGGTCGTGTGTGCGGGCTTTTCGCGATCGAGTAACGCTCTCACCCGCGCGAGACCATCTCGTCCGCTCACCTGACTCGCGTACACCTGAACGATGAAGTGATGCGCGACGTCCTCGAACGCCGGTGCACCGCGATGCTCGGCACCGATGAGATGTGAGTGATCGACAATTGCCGTTGTGCCGAGCACTGCGCCATCGGGACTCGCGCTCGCGAGCGCACTGTCTTCACCGAGTGCAGTGACGCCGAGCGCCCACAGTCCGCCCGCTGCCGAGAGCTCGGTAATGAACGGTGTTGCGCCGGTGTGCAGACCGACGAGCCGACGAATGCCTTGCTTGGTGCCGCGATGCGCGTGCATCCCGAACGCCTGCGCGACGACGCTGCGTCGCGTGGAATCATCCCACGACTCCTCGAGCTCGGCGTCGACCCACTGTGCGAGCCAGTCGAGCCAACTCGGGCGCGGAAGGACGTCCTCTACGGCGTCGGGATCGAAGAGCCGCGGCAGGTCATCGATCAGTCGCGACTCGATATCCATCGCGCTCTCGAACGCGGCGAGCGCACGCGTGAGGAACACGCGACTCGTCTCGTTGCGCGTGTAAATCGCTGGGAGCAGCGGGAGCCATCCGTCCTCGTCGTGCGTGATGCGGATCTCGCGCACAACCGGGCTTGCATTGCCGTCGCCTTGCATGATGCCGGCGATCCACAACCATTGTGCAGGCTCGTTGAGCGCAAGCAGATCCGGTGCGTCCCACGGCGCAGCGCGCCACTGATCCACTGTTGCGGCGACTGGATCATCCGCGGCGACAATCACCGCACTCGAAAGTGCACCGCACGCCGCGGGAAGAATTGGGCGATTGCCCGGCGTGCCATCGAGCGTGTTGCTCGTCAGCGTATAAACGCGAAGATGCGAGCTCTCGGCGAGTGCATCGATCTCGAGCTGAATGCGCTGCCAGCGAGTTGGGTTCGTCGCCGCGTCGTAAGGGCCGGCGAGCCACGTACCGCACTCAGTGTAGGTGGGCAATCCGAAGGCGCGCTGCACGCTGCCGCCACTTCCCGGATGCACGACGAGACGACCGTGGCAGTCGAGCGCGAGGCCAGCGACCAAAGAGCCTGCGTCGCTCGCAACGGTGCCGAGAAAATGTCCATCCGCATCGAACGTGGCGACCAGACCCGTAGCGCCGTCGGCGACATAGAGCACGCCGCTGCCATGAACGATCGACACCGGCGCGCCCGCTGCACCAACTGCCTGCGCCCAGCGTGCGGTGGCCGCGATGTCGAGCGTACCGTCGAGCGCGTAGACGAGAATCTGCGACGGCTGGCGATCGATGACCAGCAGTCGCTCGCTGTCGTCGCGCGACGCATCGAGCAGCGCAATCGCGACACTCGCCGGTGCGCCGAGCTTCCGCGACTGCGCAGCGACGTTGGCCGAGAACGATGCATCGACCTTCCCGTATTGCGTGAACTTCTGGACTCGGCCGCCACTCCACTTGCCGTCTGCGCCGAGCTCGCCCGGATCAGCGACGTAGACGTTGCCGTGACTGTCTGCGGCAAGGTCCCACGGCTGATGGAAGTGTCCCGGAAGATCAGCTGTCGACGCATCGCCGGAGGCGTCGCCGAGCATGCCGCGCAGCTGGCCGGTTGTGAGGTCGAAGATCTGGACGCGGTGATTGCCGCTGTCAGCGACGTAAAGTGTGTCGTGCGGCCCGACGATCACGCCGCGCGGCTGACTGAGCTGACCGGGCGCGCTGCCGCGAACAGTCATGCACCCGAAAGGCGCACTGCTTCCGTCGCACGCGTCGACGCGAACGATGATGTGCTTCGCCGGATCGGCGATGTAGAGATTGCCGCACGAATCAGTGCCGATGCCGAGTGGTCCGTCGAGTCCGGGGACGGGCGGAATCGGATAGGCGATGCTGTCGGCGAGTGAGGGAACGCGCGCGAGTGCGAGCTCGCCGTCGTCGCCGACCTGCAAGCCGCTCAGCTCGAAGCGCGGCCAGCGGTGCTCGAGTCCGAGATAGCGATAGGTGGGCAT
>JBDUCR010000203.1:0-10690 GCA_040003345.1 bacterium | reverse complement strand
CTGCAGGAAGCGTCGTTCGGCAGGCTGGCGGGTCAATTCGAGTGCGCGTTGATATGAAGTGCGAGCCGCACTCGCGAGTCCGAGCCGGCGCTGCATGTCTGCGCGGACGGCGTGGAACAGATGGTACGCGTTGAAGTCATGCTGTTCACGCAATGCATCAATCGCGGCCAGGCCAATTCCGGGACCGTCACGCATGCCGAGAGCGGCGGCGCGGTTCAGCGCGACTACCGGCGAAGGATCGGCACGACTCAACACATCATACAGCGCAACGACCTCGGCCCAGTCAGTTTGCTCGACGCTCGGCGCCTCCGCGTGAAGCGAGAGGATGGCGGCTTGCAGGACGTACGATCCAATTCGGCGGCTCTCGAATGCTCGTTTGATCAGTTCCTGCGCTTCGGCAATCTGCGCGCGATCCCACTGCGACCGGTTCTGGTCTTCGAGCAGCACGAGATCGCCAGTTGCGTCGACGCGCGTGGCCCGACGCGCGTGGTGCAGCAGCATCAGCGCGACAAGCCCGAGTGCTTCGGGCTCGTCTATCAACTCGACAATTTTGCGGCCCAGCCGAATCGCCTCGGCGCACAAGTCTGCGCGCATCAACGTCGGCCCGTCGGTGGCGGAGTAGCCTTCGTTGAAGATCAGATAGATGACGTGCAGTACGCTGTCGATGCGAGCTGAGAGGTCGGTGCGAGCAGGAACTTCGTATGGAATCGCGTCATCGCGGATTTTTGTTTTTGCGCGGACGATGCGTTGTGCGATGGTGGGCGTTGGCGCGAGAAAGGCCCGCGCGATTTCCTCGGTGGTCAGACCGCCGACCTCGCGCAGAGTGAGCGCGATGCGTGCGTCGGGTGGGAGAGCCGGGTGACAACAAATGAAGATCAGTCGCAGCTCGTCGTCATGAATGAGCTCTGGCATCGCGGGTTCTGGAGACGGATCCAACTGTGCAGCGAAGTCCGGCAAGACGCGCGTCACCCGTTCCTGTCGACGCCAGCGATCGATCATCTTGTAGCGACCGGCTGACACGAGCCACGAATAGCGATTGACCGGCACACCTTCGCGCGGCCAGTGCTCCGCCGCGGCGAGGAAAGCTTCGTGAAGTGCTTCCTCCGCCGCATCGAAATTTCCCAGAAGTCGAACCAGCGTTGCAAGCACTCGACGCGACTCGGTGCGGTACGCCGCATCGATGGCGTCGTGTGCGCAGAACGAGGTCATAGCTGTGGTCGGGGTTTGCTGAAGTCCACAAGTGGCCTCACTTCGATGAAGCCGAGTTTAGCGAACGGCATGTCTGCAGCGAGGCGCACCGCGTCATTGAGATCGCGCGCGTCAATCAGGTTGAAGCCGCCGAGCATTTCCTTGCTCTCGATGAATGGTCCGTCCGTGGCAGACATCTTCCCGTCGCGCACATGAATTGTCATGGCCTCCGTGGCCAGGGACAGGGCTTCGCGAGCGATCAGATGGCCCCTCGCCTCGAGATCGGCGTCGTGCGGTCCGATCTGAGCGAGTACTTCGTTCGACTCTGTGCTGTTGTTGAAGACCTTGTGCGGATCGAAATAGATGAGGCAGAGGTAGCGCATTTGGCTCCGTTTCAGGTGGTGAATACTGAGTTGTCGCCCGGATCCATGCGAATTCGACACGGCGGCAAGGATTTTTCCTGATTATGTCGAAATTGCCGACCGGACGACGACGAAGGGTTATGGACGCCAGGTGAGGCGTCGCCACCGACCTATCAGGGAGCATGCGCAATGAGAAACCTCTTCGACGCGAACGCTGTAACCGAAATCAGGGCGAGAGTGGAAGCCTTGACGATGCGGAACGAGCGAAAATGGGGACGCATGAACGTGGCGCAGGCCGTGGCTCACTGCTCGGGAGGCTTTCAGCTCGCGATGGGAGAGATACGTCCTCCGCGAGCTTCATTCCCTGGGCGGATTTTGGGTCGGATAATCAAGCCGCTCATCTTTGGCGACGATAAGCCGATGCGCCGGAATTCGCCCACGGTTGATGATATCCTGATCCGGGGTGAACGAGAGCTGGACGCAGAACGACGGCGACTGTTGGGTATGATCGACCGGTTTGTCGACGCGGGACCTGCCGGCTGCACGAGGCACGCGCACAGCTTCTTCGGCCGATTGACGCCGCAGGAATGGGCCATATTGATGTACAAGCACATGGACCACCACCTGCGGCAGTTTGGTGGATGATGTGAACGTGCGGAATTCGAGGAAACACTGTCTACTCCGGTAGGTTCTCTGCGCGTCATTCGGCGAATTGCCACTCTGTTGGCGCTCGTCGTGACGCTCGGAGCCATCGCCATACTCGGAGCCGGATGGTTTCTCGCGCGGCCAATGCAAGCACACGTCGGCGCCGCGCCGCTCGATCTCGCAGCCGAGACTGTGAGTATTGCCGGCGGATCGAACGGCATCATTCGTGGTTGGTTCTCGCCAGGAAAGCGCGGCGTGGGCGCCGTGTTGTTGATGCACGGCAACGGCGACAACCGCACGTCGATGCTGGGTCGCGCGCGATTTCTTCATCGTGAGGGCTACGCGGTGCTCCTCATTGATCTGCAGGGACACGGCGAGTCGCCCGGACGACACCTCACGTTCGGCGCGCTTGAATCCGTTGATGCTCGCGCTGCGCTGGACTTTCTCCGTGCGCACGCACCCACGGAGCGCATCGGTGTTATCGGCTACTCACTCGGTGGCGCGGCTGCGCTGCTTGGCGCCACCCCACTCCCGGTGGACGCAATGGTGCTGGAGGCTGTCTATCCCACCATTGAAGACGCGACCGCGAATCGATTGCGCGTCTATCTGGGACCGCTCGGTCCACTGCTCCTGCCGGTGCTCACCGCGCAGATACATCTCTGGACCGGAATCTCCGCGTCGGCGCTTCGTCCCATCGATGGCATCTCGAGGGTCGTCGTGCCCATGCTGCTCATTGCCGGCGAGCGCGATACGCGGACGACGCTAACAGATTCGCAACGGATGTTCGCTGCAGCGCATGCACCGAAAGAATTGTGGATCGTCCCCGATGCAGGCCACGACGACTTTCACGGCACACACGGCGCTGCATACGAGAAACGAGTTGGAGGGTTCCTGCGTCTGCATCTTCATTCTACAGACGCAGGCGGTTCGCAGAGTCGCGTCAGCGAGGGACCGCCCGCCGCTCTCACTTCGTCCAGATGACGATGCTGCCGCAGCCACTCATTCCCTGCTGCCATTGCGGCGGCGCCGTAGTGCCCGTGTAGACCTCGATTGCAGCGATCTGCTCGGGGCTCACCAGGTTGTCGAGATCTGCGCCGTTGAAATGAGCGAAAAGGTGACCATCGAGAAAGATCGACGGCTGACACCAGTCAGCGACGGTGCCGCGCACCAGCACACTCGCCGTATCGCCGCGAGGACCATCGACTCGAACGCCCGACATCGCGCGAAAGATGTCGGTCGTAGTAAGCGGCCGTCGCTGCGCGATGTCTGCCGCCACGAGATAATGTCCGTTGCCGGTTCGGCGCCGCTCCTCGAAGCCGCTGAGATGCCGGTCCGTGAGACGACTCGCGGTGATCCTCACCGTGTCGAGTACGGCCTTCAGCGTTGAGAGCTGGATTCGAAGCGGCAGCGCACCGGCAACGACATCCACTCGACGATGGTCAGGATAGTATCCGACCGCTCGCACCTCGAGCATGCGCGTACCAGCTGGCGCGTCGGCGAGCGTCCATTCGCCGCGCTCGTTCGTGCGCGTTGTCGGACCATCCGTGATGCTCACCTGCGCGTCGCGCAGAGGACGCGCGTCAACTGCAGTGACCACAGTGCCACTGAGCCGACCGTCGCCCATGTGCACACGACGCGGCGCGCGTGCGCTCGAATCAGCGCGTTGCGCGCTGTCGCGAACGACGTCAGCGACAACGGTCCGGGTAGGCCCGAGATAAAGCTCGCGTCGCACGAAGCCAGTCGTCGGCACCTGCACATCGATGCGGTCTGTGCTATCCGCACCATGACTTGCGATCAGACCCATCATCCCGCCACTCGGCACATTGCACATGGCGAACCAACCGTTCTCGGCCGTCGTTGCAACGAGACGCGGAACACGGCGCACCGTTCCTTTCACGCTGAGGGTTACCTCGAGCCAGTCGCCGATCACTGTAACACCAGCGATCGGCGCGCCATCAGCAGCGTTGCGCACAATGCCGACGAGCACACCACCAGCGCTCGAATCCGTCGCCGTTTGCGCACCGCAAATGGCCGAGCGAAGTCGCATCGGCGAGGGAATCGCCAACGCAGTCGTGACTGGTTTGCGTCCGTTGACGACCACCTCGCGCAGCGGTGGCGCGACGCCGAGTGAGTCGAGCATCGGATGGAAGAAGCCGAGCGTGTAGCGTCCATCCGGCACATCGTCGATAACGAAGCGGCCGAGCGAATCCGAGATTGCCGAACGTCCGAAGCGCACGCCGCTGTCGGCGGCCACGAGCTGCACCATTGCACCTGCGAGCACCGTCCGCGCGATGCTGTCCTGCACAACACCGCTGACGCTCGCCCCGGATGCGCGATGCGTCGTGTCGGGCGTCTGCGCGTTGGTGAGCCGCGCGAATGCAGCAAGAAGAAGGAAGGCTGGAAGCCGCATGCGGAGTCGCCTCGTGAGTTGCGATGCGCGTCAAAAGTATGTGCGAAAGCCAATCGCGCGAGACGCCGCAATTGCCCCGCGCATGTGACCGCCCAGCGCAGTCTAAGCAGGTGGCTGCGGTGATTCCAGAAGGGGATCGTTCACGCGCGCGTCGTCTCGTGCGGTGAGTCCGTAGTGACGCAGCTTTCGCCACAGCGTGGTGCGACCCATCCCGAGAAGCTCTGCGGATCTGCCAAGCGCGCCATCTGTCTCTTCGAGGGCGGCCTGAATTCGCGTGAGTTCATCATCTTCTGGACCGTCCGCGCGATAGCGCGCTTCCACGACATGCGTTGCCGCGCCCTCGCGAACAGCGGCGGGTAAGTGCTGCGCTTCGATACCGCGGAAGTCCGCCTCGATGGCGGCACGCTCGATCACGGCGAACAGCTCGCGCACGTTACCGCGCCACTGGTGCGCACGCAGCAGTCGCATCGCAAACGGTGAGCAGGACAACCGCTCCCGATCACTGTGCGTCGCGCGCAGTGCGGACAGCGCGTGCTCCACGAGCAGCGGGATGTCACTACGCCTGTCGCGGAGCGGAGGAAGCAGTATCGGAAACACCGCGAGACGGTAGTAGAGATCTTCACGGAACCGTCCCTCGTTCACCAGTGAGCGAAGATCGCGGTTCGTCGCAGCGACGACGCGAACGTTCACCTTGATCGGAAACGTGGCACCCACGCGCGTGACCTCGCGCTCCTGCAACACGCGCAGCAGGCGAAGCTGCAGCGCAATGCTCATGTCGCCGATCTCGTCGAGGAAGATCGTTCCTTCTTCAGCCGCCTGAAACACGCCAATGCGGTCGCGGACGGCGCCGGTAAACGCTCCCCGCAGATGACCGAAGAGCTCACTCTCGAGGATGCCGTCCGCCAGTCCGGCGCAGTTCACGGGTACGAACGGCGCCGCTCGGCGCGCCGATACCTCGTGTACCGCGCGCGCAACGAGCTCCTTGCCGGTGCCAGTTTCGCCTTCGATGAGCACGCTCGTGTCGGATGGCGCGACACGACGGATCGATGCGATCACCTCCATGATCTCAGGCGAGCGGCCGATGATACCCGCTGGATTTCGCGCGAGGTTGTCGAGCGACGGACGCCGCTCGAGCAATGCGCTCACGCGCGCGCTCAGGAGATCGGGCTCGACCGGCTTCGTCAGAAAATCGTCGGCGCCGAGCTGCAGTGCGCGCACTGCGGCGTCGACGGTACCATACCCACTGATCATCAGCACCGGAACGTGATCACCCCATACGCGCAGTGCCTCGACGAATCCGAAACCGTCGATACCCGGCATGCGGATGTCCAGCACCACGAGATCGAAGCGTTGTGCCTTGAGCGTCTGCATCGCCGACGCGCCATCGGCCGCGGCATCGACGACGTAGCCGTCACCTCGCAGCAACGCCGCGGTGGAAAGGCGAAACGCGCGATCGTCATCAACGACGAGAATTCTGTGAGTGATAGACATCAGCCAGGTGGAAGCTCGATGTGAACGAACGCGCCGCCGTTATCACGATTACCCGCCTGCATTCGTCCGCCGGTACTTCGCACGAGCCCTTCTGCGACGAAGAGACCGAGTCCCACGCCATGCATGTCACCTTTGGTGGTGAAGAATGGATCGAACAGCCGGGCAGCAATGTCAGCGGCGATTCCTGGGCCATTGTCGCTCACGTCGATGACGATCGCGCCGTCCGGCTGACCAATGACGATGTCAACGACTCCCGAAGCGTGTGGCGAATCGATCGTCGCCAGCGCCTCGCGGGCATTGTGCACGATGTTGAGCAGGACTTGCTTGAGTGCATCCGGCGCGATCGCCGCCGTCAGCGTCGAATCTCCCATCGCTGTGATGCGGCAGCGAGTGAGATCGGTGGCAAGGTTCGCCAGACGAATGACCTCGTTCGCGACGACGAATGGATTGCAGGTGACAGCGCCCGAGTTACGAGGCCTGTTCAGATCGAGCATCTGTTCTGCGAGCTCGTGCATCCGAAGAAGCTCGTCGATGGCGAGGTCGGCAAACTCTGTTGCCTCCGGATCGTGGACGACGCGCCTCCGAATCAGCTCGAGGCAGTTGCGCAGGCTCGCCACTGGATTCCGGATCTCGTGTGCAAGCTGCGTCACGAGTCGTCCCGTCGCCGCAAGGCGATCGCGCTGCATGAGCTCCGCTTGCAGCGCCGTCAACCTTGCATTGCCTTCGCCGAGCGTTTCATTCGCGTGACGAAGCTCGTCGAGCCGAGCGGCAAGAGCGCGTCGCATGGCGTCGAAGGCATTCGACATTCGTGATACTTCATGGATGCGCGACACCGGCAGCGGCGCAGTGAATCGCTCTTCGGCGAGCGCCGATGCTGCGGCGGCGAGCTGCTCAACAGGTCGCGCGATGCGAGTCGCCAGCACCGCACCAAGCAGTAGCGCCACCAGGAGGGCGCCGAATGCGGCGACACCGGCGACACGTCGCAAGACTGGTAGCACCGCCAACTCATCATCCATCGATCGCACGAAGATCACGAGTCCAGCACTCGACTGCGGAGCGGCGACGGCGAGGTAGCGTCCTCGCGCCGCCTCGACCATTCGGGGCACGCTATCCAGCTCGGCGTTTCTCGCGGCGGCCAGGAGCGCCAGCGTCGTCGCGGTGTCCAGGGTCGTTCCAGTGGCGTGATTGTCCGCCGTGGCGATCACGACTCCCGATCGCGTGAGACCGGCGAGTAGTCCCGCGACGCGGTCATCGAGTGCATTTGCGAGTCCGGCCGCGCCGACCCATTTACCTGCGTGATGCACTGGCGCGAGCGCGATGCGCTGAACCATGTCTCCTGCACGCTGCGTCGCGACAGGCATGCGTCCGGCGCGAGTTTCCGCGACCATTGTGGAGTCGACATGAGGGCCCACCCACGCCGCACCGTCGCGTCCCACGATCAACGGCTCGCTGCCGCCCAATGTGGCTCGCGCCCCGTCAACCAGACGGAGTGCAGCCACGCGATCACCTGCGCCGAGTGCAGCTGCCAGGCCAGGCAACTGCGCCAGATCCTTCGCATGCATCATCATCGCGTCTGACGTTGCCGTCATGCGGTCGGCAAGCAGACGCGGTGCGAGCGCAAGGTCGATGCGAGCGCGATCCTCCAGCGCCGCAGCAAGACGACGATCGAGCGCGATACTCGCCGGCACAAAGCCAGCGAGCATCGCGACCGCGACCGAGCCGAGCAGGGCGCGCTGGAGATTGATCGTGCCTGCTGACCTCAACGCTCGCATCGTGTTTGTTCCTGGTCAGTATCCGGTTCGGTTGGCAGGGCCGGCGTTCACGCCGTCAGTCCTACCTCCCGATTTTCGGACTCCGATAACGCCCGAAGTAGCAAGTAACAACAAACTGAAGCGTAACGCCGTGCAATCAGTTCGCCGCGAGACCAACCGAGCCGGCCGGAAGGCCACTCGCGCCTGCGAGCGATGTGAGCGCACCTGAACCAGGCTGCAGCTGAAAAGCGCTGATCGAGTTGCTGCCTCCGCTCCGTACGTAGAGATACTGGCTGTTCACGCTCAGCGCTGCGTCAGCGGGTCCCGCACCGCTTACCCCAGTGCGACCATCTGCATTCAACAGCGCGAGTCGCCGGTCATGTACCATATATCCGGATACGGAGCCGCTTCCGGTATTCGATACGTATGCATACTGCCCATTGTCAGTCACTACGGCCCAGCATGCCGCTGTCTGGTGCGTCGCCACAGAGCTGCTCGAGACGCGCAGCGTTCCGTCCGCGTTCATGCGATACGTCGAAGTCGCACTCGCGTTCGGCATTCCGCCGAATGCTTCGGAGACGATCAGCGTTCCGTTCAAATCGAAGGTGAAGCCGAAGGGTGTGATTCCCACCGATGCGTTGATGATTGGCGCGCCTGCCATTCCCGACGCATTCACCACATAGGTGGCAATCTTGCTCACCGCCTTTTCGGTCACGGCGAGCAATCGTCCATCCGGTGAAAACGCAACTTCGGCTGGATCCACCGCAGTGCCGCCAAGTGAGCGCGTGGACCCGCTGATCCAGGTGAGATCGCCAGTCTGACTCACGCGAAACCCTGTGATGTTACCGGACTCGCCAGCATTCAACACATAGAGCCAGTTACCGTGCAGCGTGACGCTGATCGGCTTTGCACCATGCGACGACACCGTCGCGACATGCGACAACCCACTCGCCGTAACGAGGAACGACGAGATCTGATTGCTTCCGGCGTCCACAGCGAAAAGCAGGCGTCCGTCGGCGCTGAGTATGACCGCACCCTGCGAGCCAAGCCCTGCGCCGGTGCCCTTTCCTGTTGTTGCAACGGATCCCGCGGCGGTGAGGCTTCCGTCGGCCGCTCGTGTGTAGGCGAGTACGGCGTTTCCCGATGCCGAGTTGGACAGCGTGTAGACGTGTCCGGCCGCCTGATGTTCGCTGAGGTTCGCCGACGCGGCACCGGGCGTCGGTGTTGTGGGTTCCATCACATCGCGTCCGCACGCCGATGCCACCACGAGTGTTGCGGCAATCCAGATTCTGTGATTCATCTTGCGTCTCCCTGAAATGGTCTCGCTTCGGCTCGCGCTCACATCCATGCGCACGAGCGGCACTCGACGACCGACAGAGGCAACGAGATGTCCACCGCGCAGCGCGTGACTTTCCGGATGCTAACTCGTTGTCAGCTCACGCTCTTTCCGTTCGCACGCACACTGCCGGGGACGCGCGTGAGTGATTCATGAAACGTTCGAGGCAGGCCATGAAACGTCGCGACGAAACAACCACGACCGTGATCAGCGTTATGGCTCCGCCCCCGCGTGCGGCGTTGCGTACACGCGCAGTCGCCATGGCACTGTCGAGAATTCCCGAAAGACGTTGCATCCAGCCGATTGAACAGCAACTCGATTCGTGTCGCTGCGCCAATGCGTCTGACGCGCAAGCGTCGAAATAGACTTACGTTGCTATCCCGAAATACAGAGATGAGCCTAGTTCTGCCGAGCTAGACGAGTGAAACCACAACGGGAAGGGGAGAACGTGACAAGAGGCCGCATTGTATCCCGCAGTATCATCAGCGCACTTGCGGCGTTGCAGTTGTTTGCGGCCCCGATCTCTGCGCAGAGCGTCCGCGCGGCGGGCACTTCACCTTCCGGACTTGTCCTCCGCGACCTCGACGGAAAGGACCACACGGTGAGTGCTGGCGAGTACGCGCGTCTGTCGCGACACGATACCACCGTGAGCGCACATCGCGTTGAAGGCAAGTATTCCGGTGTATTGCTCTCGGAGCTTCTCGCACTTGTCCACGCACCAACCGGCGACTCACTTCGCGGCAAGGCATTGACCTTCTACGTCAAAGTCGTCGGCGCCGACGGATATGAGGTCATCTTTGCATTGGCCGATTTCGATCCGGGGTTCACGGACCGTATCGCGATTCTCGCCGATCAAAAGGATGGAGCACCACTTCCGGCCAGCGAGGGTCCATTTCATCTGATCGTTCCAAGTGAGAAGCGGCCAGCGCGCTGGGTGCGACAGGTGGTGCGCATCGAGTTGCGACGGGCGTCGTAGGGCACCGTTGTTGACCATGAAGCGTTACCGCTTGCTCGCCGCGAATGGCGCCGTCATCGACAGCCCGACACCAGGTACGCTCGGTGGCAACCGTCGAGCGAAGATTTATGGCCGGCTCGATTGCACGAGCGCTATTCGTGCGTTGCCGGGTTACGCGAAGCATCGCGTGTTCTTCGCCGATGAAGCGTCGGCAATCGCCGCCGGCTACCGGCCGTGCGGCAACTGCATGCGCGCTGAATACCGTTTGTGGAAGGAGGCAAGGTAAGGGACCAAGAGCGCCGCGGGCGGGACGCGGCGAGCCTGCGACTCGTGGACGCCAGCGGAGCTTCGTCACACTGCAGCGCCGTTCGTCACGAAACGCTTGTAGGCTCCTTTCGCCGCCCGCACCTTCGTCCGCATGACACAGTCGTCGACGCCGGAGGCACAGCAGCCCGTTTTCACCGCCTTCAGCCGCGGCGAGAAGCGAAAGCGCATGGTGCGCTGCTACCTCGCCGATGCGGATTCGATGAGCCGCCATCTGCTCTCCGACGC
>JBDUCR010000337.1:0-3174 GCA_040003345.1 bacterium | reverse complement strand
GCGATGACAGACTCAGGGTCGACAGCCGTCGCGCTTGTCGTTAGCGCAGCCGATCGCACCCGCCTCGCCCGCGCGCCGAGGATCGGCGGCTGCGGTGACGGAGCGATCGCCGATGGTGATCACGGCCGCATAACCCATGCGAAGCTCACCGGGCAGCGAGATGCGCTGGAACGAATGCCCAATGGTGCCCAGCTCGCGCATGACCGACGGCGCGAAGCCGTCCTCGATCTGAATGAGAAACTCGGGACGCGCTTCGCCACGCTGCTGACCGATGAGAAATCGCGGTAGCTCGATGGCATGCTGCGCGTCGAGATGCTGATCGAGCACCCCAGTTACCGCTGAATAGACCGCAGAAGTAATCCACGCGTTGCCCGCTGCGGCTGCGGCAAGCACCGGTCGACGCGCCGAACCTTCGCCTCGAAAGACGATGGTCGGCGCAAGCGTGCTCCCATGACGGGCATTCGGAAGTCGAGCGCCGTATTCGTCGGGGTCGCTGCCAAATGACGTGAGCTTGTCGTTGTACAAAAAACCAAGTCCTGGCGAGACGTAGAAGTTGCCGCCCCAGGTGCCGAGTGTCTGTGTGGCGCTGACAACGTTGCCCTCTGCGTCGGCGACGGCAAACGCAGTCGTTCCCGTGCGGTGACAGAACCGCTCTGCCGCAAACGCTTCGTGATCGGAGCACTGTGATTCCGATTCGTCGCCAGTTGAAATCGATGAGACACGAGCACCTGGCTTTGCGCACGGAAGACTGTCGCCGCGAATGTCACCTGGAGTGAGCGCGCGCTGCGAACTGAAACAGCGCCAGCGTGCCTTTGCGGAATCCTTGCTGAGAAACGCGTCGAGCTTGATCGGCCAGAGTCCCGGATCCGCGATGCGCCCTCGTGCAGAAGGAACGAGCTTCCATGCTTCGATCATCGCGTGAAGGCTCGCGGCATCCTCGGTGTACGGGCGCAGGCTGCCGTACTGCTCGAGAGAGTTGAGCTGCGATACAAGCGTCGCTCCCCCCGATACTGGCGGCGCGCTCGAGTACAGCGTGTAGCCGCGATAGGTTCCGGACACGGGATCGCGCTCGGCGGCGTAATAGCGCGACATGTCCGTCATGCGCATGGCATTGCCCTGACCGCGCAGATCCGAGACGATGCGTCGCGCGAGGGAACCGGAGTAGAACGACGACGCGCCGGTGTCGGCGATGGTGCGCAAGGTGCGCGCGAGGTCGGCGTTGCGCAGCGTGTCGCCAGCGTGAAGTGGCTCGCCCTTTGGGAAAAAAAGCGCGCGACTTCCCGGATACTTCATGAAGTGCTCGCGCTCAGTGGCCAGCGTAGTGGCGAGACCATCACTCACCACGAAGCCCTGCTCGGCGGCACGAATCGCGGGCGCGACGACATCGGCCCATGTAACCTTGTGGCTGCCGTACTTCTTCCACGCGAGCTCCATTCCGGCGAGAGTGCCCGGCACGTTCACCAACACTGGACCGTCGGGCGGGCTCGTGCCGCGGCGGAGGAGAGCGCCGTTGGCAAGCGTTGCTTCTTCCGGAGCGCGCGTCATGAACTCGATGAGCACAGGACGATCCATGGAACGCAGCTGCACGAGCATCTGTCCGTAGCCCCCGAGCCCGCTGGCATCAGGTTCGACGACGCCGAGTGCGAATGAGACGGCGACGGCGGCGTCGACGACGTTGCCTCCTTTGCGCAGCAACTCGAGCCCTGCAGCGGTTGCGACCGGATGTGCACTCGACACTGCGGCGCTGCCCGTTGCCGGATCGCGCAGCGTCGGGCGCTCACGGAGCATGTCGTGCGTCAGTTGCTCGAGCGCGGCGTCCGAGCTCGCGGCGAGCACGCGATCGGCGAACGTGTTGCGCAGCGCTTCCCAACGCGCGTGTCGTTCGGGTGAGTTGCTATAGTAGAGCGTATCCATCCGCGACCAGAATGCCGAGAAGGAATCGGCGTTGCGTCGTTGACGATGCGCGGGCGGCAGCGTCGACGCCACGACACCCGCGTCAGGTGGCGCTGGTGCGTCGATGAACCAGAGATGGCCGGTGGATCCGAAGTCGTCGCGAGTGTCGCGATCACCCACGCGATCGGGATCGCCGTTGTATCCGACGTCTGGACCGGGGAGCTCGGCGAGTGCGAGCGTGCGTCCATCGGGCGACCATGCGGGTTCTGCGCGTTGGGCGCTGACGAGGTTTACGTAGCGGGCGTCAGGCGTGGTAATCCAGACTCCTGCCCGGCCGTTGCGAGTGGCGAAGGCGATCCGATCACCGCGCGGCGACCAGGCGGCGTGTTCCGCGTCGCGATCCTCGACGACGATGCGATCGGAGTCGCCAACGACAAATCGAATGCGGAGTCGAGTACGGTCCTCGCGGATTGCGGAGTACGCGACGCGCGTGCCGTCGGCTGCCCACGAAGGCCATCGTTCTGCGCCGTTTTCGCCGTGCGTGAAACGGCGCTCAGTACCATCGGGGTTTCGGATCCAGATCTTCGTCTGACCGGCGCGACCTTTCGCGTAAACGATGGAACCGTCTGCAGCGATTGATGGCTCACTCTCGGGCTCAGGGGAGCTCGTGATGCGTTCCGGAGCGCCGACCGCGCCCGACGCATTGACTGCGACGCGATAGAGGTCACCGTCGCCAGTGACGTTGGAGGAGTAGATGAGCGCCGAGCCGTCTGGTGTCCACACGGGCTGTCGATCCCATGCAGGGCCAGCGGTGATCTGCGTCCATTGTGCGTCAGTGGCGGAAGCGCTCCGAACCCAAAGGCGCCCGCGTATGCTGAGGGCGAGGCGACCGTCAGCAGCGTAGGCGGGGTCTCGTGCGCCCGTCGTGACGACGGTGTCCGCGACACGAGGCGTTGATGCGGACAATTGCGCTAAGGCGAGTAAGAGAGCAGAGATCATTGTTCTTTCGCTGGACGCGTCTCGGGAGATCCATTGGCGGAAGAATGCACTTCTGTGCTCGTGGTCGCGAGGAGTTGCGGATCAGACCGTACGACTCGCTGCGCTCGCGCGGGATGACACGGTCGTCTCCGCAGAAACGAGGAAGCGGCACACCGACCGAAGTCAGATGTGCCGCTTGTTCAACCGATCAGTCGGTGGTTTGACTGACCGTTGTTACGGTCGCTCGACGTTGCGTTCGTCGCTCGACACGCCCCGCGGCTCGCCCCCCAGCGAGTTCCCGCT
>JBDUCR010000516.1:0-3175 GCA_040003345.1 bacterium | reverse complement strand
TGATGGCGGGGCTGCCCACGTACGCGACGTATTTCGGACGCGACATGCTGATGACGGCGCTGATGATGAAGCCCGTCTGGCGTGACGAGATGTCGGAGTTCGTGATCGCGAGCGCATTGCGAAAGCTTTCGCCGACCGGTCAGGTGAGTCACGAGGAGGCGATGGGCGGACAGGCTGTGCGCGAAGCGGCGAGCGAGTATACGTCGATGGTGTTGACCGGTTACGAGATGGCGCAAACTGTTGAAGAAGCGTCCGGACTCGCAACGGTGGAGCGCATGGCTGGTCGCGCCGGCAAAATCCTCGAGCACCTGCGTCGCACACGCGAGAACTACCACATGATCGACGCTGAGTTCCAGTTTCCGATCGTCGCCGCGCGATGGCTTGCCGATCCGAAAGTTTCCGCGGATCGCAAGCGCGCCTTCCTGCTCGACTCGACGGACAACGGCGAGCCGCGCGTGCGTCGTCTCGTGCGTGAGCTTGCGCTGGTCGCACGCGTGACCGCGCCATATGCTGCGACTCCAACGGCGGCAAACCTCATTTCGTTCGCGCCGCGTGACTCGGGCAAGTGGTCGTCGCAAAGCTGGCGCGATAGCAACGTCGGCTACGCGGGCGGGCGATACGCGATGGACGTCAATGCGATCTGGGCGCCGCATGCGCTCGAATCAGTCGGCCGCATTCTCGACGCGCTGCGCACGTTGAACATCGCGCCGAGCTCCGCGCGCGAACTCGCCGCGGACACGCCGCTTGGTCGCTACTCGCGCGATCCGCAGTTGCTTCGCAAGGCGGTCGATAGATGGAACGGTGCCGCCAGACATTTCGTCGTGACGCTCGCGCCATCCGGTGTTCGCACTCGCACGTCGGCGCGACTCGCAGCAATGACGCCCGACGAGCGCCGTCACTGGACTGATGTTCTCGCGCGGACACATGCGGACGCCGACTCGCTCACCTTTCTCGCGCTGTCGCTCGACGGCGCGGGGAACGCGATCCCCATCGCCAACAGTGACGTCGCAACACGCCTCTTCCTTGGCGACAATGAATTGGTGCGGACCTCGTCGGACGCAGAGGCGCGCGCGCATGTGCTGCGCGACGTGCGGTTGTTCGCGCGCGCGTATCCAGTGGGCCTGCTCGTCGACAGCGTCGGGCCGGTGGTCGCGAACGATGCGTATGCGTCAACGTCCGTCTGGCGCGATTTCGAGCGGGATCGGTACCATGGGCCGCGCGTCGTCTGGGGACGCGAGAACAATCTCTTTCTCATCGGAGCCATGGGGCGTATCGCCGATGCGCGCGCGGCGCACGATCCGTCGTCGGTGGCCTATGTGCGCGAACTGCGCGCGGCGATCGACAAGGTCTCAGCGGCGGTCGAAGCGTCGGGCTTTCACAGCGAGCTGTGGAGCTATGACCTGCAGAGTGGGCGCGTGGTGCCGATTCGGTATGGCTCAGGGTCGGATGTGCAGCTCTGGAGCACAACGGATCTCGTCGTGCAGTACGGACGCTGGCAGCTCAGGTAATCCGCGCTGCACGGCGCCGAGATGATGCTTCGTCGAGGAAAGACGAAGCATCTTCGCCCGGCCTATTTAACGAGAACGCGATACCCGTGCGCGGGGATGTCGATGCTCCCCTGCCCTTCGAGCGTCATCTTGCTCTTCGCAAACCAGTCGCTGTACTCGCCTGTCTGCGGTAGCGCGCTGAACGCCGCCTTCACCGGTGTGTCGCCGAAGTTGACGGCGGTGAGCACCGTGTTCGCGCCCAGCGTTCGTGTGAACGCATAGACGCGATCTCCGCCTGTCGTCTTCAACGTCGTCTGCGGTGCGCCGAAGGAGCCATTCGCCAGCGCGGGCTCCGCGTGCTTGAGATCGAACATCGCGTGGTAAAAACCGGCAAGTGACGGGCCGTTCCAATCAACGGTGTCCTTCTCGAAGAAGCGAAGCCGTTTCTTGAGGCTCACTTCCTGTCCCGTGTACAGCAGCGGCATGGAGTTCTGTGCAGTCGCCGCGAGCACGAATGCGGGAAGGTGATTCGCACCCATTCGCTCGAACTCCGAGCCGTTCCAGCTGTTCTCGTCGTGATCGCTCGTGAAGTACATGCGGTACGCGCCGCGGCCGAAGCGGCGGGCGTCCTTCGCGAAATAGTCGTCGAGCGCTGACGTCTTCTTCTTGCCCTGCGCGATGTCGTTCAGCAGATGATGCAGCTCCCAGCCGTACGTCATGTCGAACGCAGCATGCATGCCGGGGTCTTCCGCTTCGGCGAGAAAGAACAGATCGGGGCGTGATGTCTGCAACTCGCGGCGCGCATCGACCCAGAAATCCGTCGGCACGCCGCCGGCGACGTCACAGCGAAAGCCGTCGACGTTCATGGTATCGACCCACCAGCGCATGTCGCCGATCATCGCGCGACGCATGTCCGCGTTGGTGTAGTCGAGCTCCGCGACGTCGGTCCAGTCGGTGTCGTGGCCTTCATTGTCACGCGCGTTGCTGATCGTGCCGTCAGACTTCGTGACGTACCAGTTCTTGTGCGCTGCGATCCACTTGTGATCGAAGGCGGTGTGATTCGCGACCCAATCGAGAATCACCTTCATGCCCTGCGCATGCGCCGCGTCGACGAAGGACTTGAAGTCCGCCGCAGTGCCAAGCTCCGGATTGATCGCGGTGTAGTCGGCGATCGCGTAGTAGCTGCCGAGCACCCCTTTGCGATTCTTCTTCCCGATTGGCTGCACCGGCATCACCCACAGGATGTCGACGCCGAGATCCTTGAGCCGGGGCAAGTGCTTCTGCAATGCGGGTAGTGTGCCTTCCGGCGTGAACTGCCGAACGTTCACCTCATAGATGGTTGCGTTGCGCGACCATGCGGGGTGAAAGGTCGAATCGGCGGTTGGTGCGGCGATCTTTGCGGAGTGCTGCGCGCTGTCGTCAGCTGGCTTCGCGCCTGGCGAGCATGCCGCCAAGCCAACTGCGACTGACAGCAGCGGCGCGATATCGCGAAAAGAGCGACGTGCAGATCCGCAACTACGCAAACTACGCATGCGGCGCCCACGCAGGATCACCCTTCGCGTACGGAATGCAGGGATCGAAGCGGCCCGGCGATTCCACGTAGCGCATCGCCTTGTTGTAACCGATCTCCGACGTGAAGTAGCCGAGCAGTGCAAGCTCTTTCATCATGCGGAAGAAGTGCGTCGGAG
>JBDUCR010000044.1:0-33297 GCA_040003345.1 bacterium | reverse complement strand
TTCAACGCGGTCGATCGCTTCGTCACGACGATCGGGAATACGCTCATCGTGTGCACGCAGAATGGCGACGTGTTCGGTCACGACATCGTGAATCGCGACATTCATCCCGGCTTTCAGTTCGCCGGTGCCAAAGCGGCGTTCAACGCAGTCGACCGCTTTGTGGTCACGATCGGCAATACCCTGATCGTCTGCACCCGGAACGGTGACGTATTCGGTCACGACGTCGATGTCGTACGCCGGACGATCGGGCCCGCATTCAAGTTTACGGGGTCTCGCATGGCGTTCAATCCGCAGGATCGCTTTGTGGTCACCGTCGGCAGCACCATGATCGTCACCACCCGAACTGGGCCGGCATTTGGCGCCGACGTGTCGAAGCGCGATATCGGCGCGATCTTCCGCCTGAACCCGGATCTCATGATCCGTCTGCACATCAAGGTGTGGACGACGCCGACTCTCCCAATACCGACCATGCTCACCAACATGCAGGATATCTACGGTATCGCGGGAATCGGTGTGGTGCTCGGAAGCCTCGAAAACTTCGTGCGGCCCAGCTTCTTCGTCGCTTTCAACGATCTGGACGTGGTAGCGAACTGTCCTTCTGGACAGGTGACCTTCGAACAGACTCAGATGTTCAACAACCGCGACAACGTTGGCGAGTTCGATGTTGTCGCGCACTTCGTTCGTTCGACAATTCCGTCCCTGAACGGCTGCGCGTCTCATCCCGCCGATGTCGTTGGCGTCGCTTTGACGAAAACCGCATCACCGTGGACGCTCGCCCACGAGGTCGGCCACGCCATGGGACTCCAGCATATCGGCGGCGAGAATACGAACTGCCCTTCGTCCAATGCGCTCTGTTGCAGTACCCCCGATCCTACCCGGCTGATGACCGGATGTAGCACGAGCAACATCGTCGGAATACCAGTGATCGTTCAGAGCGAGATCGATACCTTACGAAACAGCAACAGGACGCGTCCGTCCTGAGGAGAAGCACATGCCAGTCACTTTGCAGGACGTCGTGAAGCAGCTCGACCGTGAGGAACCCAACTACGCGCAGGCGGCCCGGCTCGGCGCCGAGGCGCTTCCTTATCTCGCGCAACTCATCGAGGGTGATCATCCCGGGCTCGCAGCCAAGGCTGCGTTCCTTGCGGGCTCGATCAACGTCGACGATTCGGCTCGAGTGCTCGAGATCGCCGCTCGGCATCCGGATCCGGTCGTGCGCGTCGCTGCGGCCGCATCGGCGAAGCACCTGACGCACATGACCACTTCACTTGCAACCACCTTTTTGCAGGACGCGGATCCCGGCGTTCGCAAATGGGGATTGCGAACGCTCGAGGCGACTTATCCCGCGGGCGTCAGGCCGAGCGTCGAAAGGATCATGACGGACGATCCTGACCAGGGTCTTAGAGAGCAGGCTCGAAAGATGATCGATCGTCTGAAGTAGGCCGCTCAAGCTCCTGCGACAAAGACCCAAGCGGCCCCGACGCATGTCGGGGCCGCGCTCGTTTTGCGCGCGCCCTCCATTACTTCGGAATCGGCACGATCGTCATAGATTCGGTCATGCGTCGCACCATTGTTCGCAGCTCAGCGGCTGCCCTGATACTCCTCGCGGCCGCCGGCATTTTTATTCCCCTGCGAACGGGCGGACTGCGTTCGCGCACGCGACCCGCAGGCGCTTACGACGACGCGGTGCGACGCGTCGCAACGATGCAATCGGATGAGCGTCGCGTCGTGAATCAGTACGGCGGCACCATTCTCCTCACGCATGGCGCACACGCGGCCAAGCTGGCGGTGTTGCTGCACGGACTCACCGCGACGCCGCGACAGTTCCAATCCCTTTCCGAGCAGCTGTACGCGCGCGGCTACGACGTGTTCATTCCCCGGATGCCGATGCACGGTGAGCGCGGCCGCACCGTCACTGCGCTCAGCACCCTCACGGCAGATACGCTGCGCGCATTCGCCGACGACGCCATCGACATCGCGCGTGGTCTGGCCGATACGGTGGACGTGCTCGGACTCTCGGGCGGCGCCACTGTGGCGGCGTGGATCGCACAGCATCGCCGCGACGTGCGCCACGTCGTCGTCATCTCGCCAGCACTCGCGTTCTCACGGTTGCCGCATGCGCTGGAGGATCCGGCCATGCAGGCGTTGGCGCGGCTCCCCAACGTCAACGTCGGCGCCGCGGCCGACACAGCAAAGCCCCAGGTGTACGCCGGCTTTTCCACGCGCGCCGTCGCGGAGACCATGCGGCTCGGCGCCGAGGTGCGCAGTGAAGCGTCGCGCAGTGCACCGGCTGCGCGCACGATCGCAGTCGTAACCAATGGAAACGATCGAACGATCGACGCGGGCGCCACACTCGCACTCGCCGATCAGTGGACACAGCATGGGGCAGCCGTGACGCGATACCAGTTCGACGCGGCGCTCGGCCTTCCGCACGACGTGATCGACCGCGATGACCGCTGCGGTGATATCGCGGTCGTCTACCCGGTGGTGATCGCGCTCATCGAAGGTCGCGTTCCTCCCGCCGTTACGACGACCCGTCCAACACGACCCGCGTGTCGTAACCGCTAGGGAGTACAGGGACGTCCGCCGTTGTCGAACACGCCAGCGTCACGAACGATGAGCCCGTCGCGAACGGTGAAGAAGTCCATGATCGGGATCTCGAATGCTCGTCCGGTGATGCGGCTTCTGATGAGGAACCAGACCGCAACCTGGTCTCCTTCGACGACATATTGCTGGACATCAACGGCAACGTCGGGTATCGCAGCGAAAATCGCGCGATACGTACGCTCGACATCCGCTCGGCCGTGTCGAGGCTTGCAGAAGTCCGACGCCGTCACCTCGGCGGATGGAGCGTAGAACGCCACGACGTCGTCGAGTGCGTGCCGATTGACGGCGGCGAACTTCGCTTCGATGACTGCCTTCGGCGATTGTGGAGTCGCGGTCTGTGCCTGCGCTGACGTGGATGCGACGATGATCGTGCTGGCGACAGCCACCACGATCGCACTCGTGAATGACGATTCCATTCGATTCGCTCGGTTGATCAGAGAAGTCACGAAAGCATCTGCAGTCTCACACGGTACGTGCCCCGCCGATGTGCAGGTAGCACCAATCAGCGCAGCAGCAATGGAGCCATTGCCAGAGATGGTTGGCGAACGTGACGAACGCCTGGCGGGAGTCCGTCCCAGCCAGGCGTTCGTCTCGAGCGGTGCGACTTCGGTGTGATTACTAGCAGCGCAGCGTCAGCCGTCGAATGCAATGCTCCTTTCCGCGCTCGACCTGTACCGTCACGAACAGATCGTCCTTGCAGGCGCGAAGCACGACCTCCGCGATCCGCTTGTCATGGCTGTGGAATGTCCGCGTTCCGCAGCAATCGGCGAGTACGAATCCATCGAAGCGACCGTAGCAATCGTAGCTGATTTCTTCAACACGACCGGTGAACGAATCGATTTCGTGCCCGTGTCCGTCGGGCACTGGCGCACCGTTCGGCGACGGCGGGATGGTAGTCGGATCGCCGCCAAGTCCAACGATCCTTGCCTTGATCAGTGAGATGTAGCGCAAGAGCACGAGATACCATCGATTGGCTGGCGTCATCTGCTGCAGGCGCCAAGTCATGACGGCGAGCGCATCCTCATCAGGACGTAGCATGACGTCGCCGGTCGTGACCGGGATCTTCACCTGGAAGGTGCCGACGACATAACGCCAGTTGAGCATCCCGCCGTGCTTTCCGATGACCGCCGCTGCCGCTCGGGCCGATGCCTTGCTCGGACGCATCTCCGCATCACCATGCGTGCCCCCTCCCTGCTCTCCTTCGCTCGCACGCTCGGGTGCATTCACAGCACGCGCGGCGACAGCACCGCCTGTCCGAGCTGCAATCCGAGGTACCTGTGGAATCGGATCGCTCTTCACGCGTCGAGTCGCGACACGGCGCACGATGATGTTGAACTCCTGACCGACCGTCACGATCGTCGGCAGATCCACGGTGAACAGTCCAGCGATGTTCTGTGCAGTTCCGGGTGGGATCGGCACGTACGTCACGCCGCGCTGCACCGTGCAATCGATCGTATGGCTGTCCGACGCCGAGAGCAGATGCGTCCCATACAGCCGGTTTGCGAGTTGGAGCACGCTCATCGCGCTGACCTGCGGCCAATAAATGTGCGCGACACTGCCGACCGGCGTGTTGCCCCAGTCGATCATCAGCTCATCCGGGTAGTCGAGTAGCGCACCAACCGTCGTCTGGATATTCGCTCCCGGCTTGAGATCGAATGTCTGCGGAATGACGTGCGTATCGGCGGGTCCTGGATTGTCCGAGAGCGTCAGCTGCAGGTTGCGCTGCGCCATCTTGTCCGAGCTCTCGGGAGTCGCGACCAGTCCGTTCGCGTTGACGATCGGCGCATCGTCGTACGCAATCTCTGCAACGATGCAGTGATGCGTGCCGGCGAGCAGCGCCTGCACCTGCGACCCGTTCACCACGTTGCCCGCGTCGAACACGTTGAGGAAGCAGCCGAAATAGTGCCAGGCGTTGTCACCCGTCGTGATGGTCACCGTCTGGTTGTTGACGCCATTGCTGCCGTACTCGGGATTGTTCGGATCGCTGAGATTGGGACTGTTGCTCGTGGCGAAGAAAGGAATCGTGTGGCTGTCGGGCGCCGGCAGCGGCCAGTGCGGATGGCCCGCGTCGACATGGCTCAGGTAGGTGCTGTTCGGATCGAAGCCGGTGTCCGCCGTCTGCGTCGACCACATGCGGAAAAACACCTTGACGTTCTGCGCCTGTCCCGCCGGCCCCGCAGTGCCACGCAAGCGCACGCGAGCGATGGCGAAGTTGTAGTTCGTGAACACTGCTGGCGGGAAGAATCGGATCGTGACAGCCGACACCGACGAATCAACCGTGAGTGCGCCGCTTTGATTTGGCACCACTGTGTTGAACGGATCGACGCTTCCGTCAGTGAAGTTGTTTGCCGTGTTGTTGAGAAACGCCAGCAGGTTTTGCAGGTATGTGTACGCACCTCCGACACTGTCCGACGAAAAGACCGGACCGCCTGCCACCGGTGTCGCGTTCAGTCCGGGGGTCGCTGTAAAGACGCGTAGATCCCGGCTGAGCCAGAACTCGTTGTTCTGTGCGGGATCAATATCGGTGAAGTACGGATCGGCGCCCGACACCAACTCGAACTCCGTAGTGGCGGCCGCACCTGGCAGTGGACTACCGCCGGCGTTTGCCACGGCGTTCAGCAGCTCGAACGTCGGGCCGCTGCCGGACGCTGGGAACGACGCGAGCGTCGCATTGGTGAATCGCACATCGAAGGGAAAGCGAATGCGCTGCGGGATGTTCGTGTTCGTCGTCTCGAACTGCACGCCGAAGCTGTTCTGTGTAAGCGTTAGCCCCGGCAGGTTCTTGAACGCACCCGACAGCGTCGGCGTGGGGATCGAGAGTGCGTTGAACGCATTGGTGTTGAACCCCTCGAGCACGAGCCAGAACGCATTCGGAAACGTTCCGTTGCTCGACGAGCCGATGACGTCCGTCACTTCGTCGCGGCCGAAGGTGCTCTTGTCCACCCAGAACGAAAGGATGCCGAGTGGATATGGGTTGTCCAGATTCCCGGTAGTGATCGTCGCCGTGCCTGGGAACGCGGTGTCCATCAACTGCTTGAAGAACGGGAACGGATCCGCGGTGTCGCCG
The DNA here is from genome assembly GCA_040003345.1 of bacterium. Lineage (GTDB taxonomy): Bacteria > Gemmatimonadota > Gemmatimonadetes > Gemmatimonadales > Gemmatimonadaceae > AG11. The sequence goes on along the minus strand of JBDUCR010000044.1, from coordinate 27,623 downwards.
GTAAGGTTGCGGTATACGCCGCCCAGTGTGTTCGCGCCCGCCGCCACGATCTGATTGATCGTGAAGCCGAGCTGTGCGAAGAGATACCAGATGAACAGGGTGGAACAACCAGTGATCGCGTCCGGTCCGTCGTCAGTGAGATTGATGTTGTTGACGAAATCACCGCGCGGGCTGCTGAGCCACGAGTTGCTGTTGGCGAAGCCAACCGGCGGGTTTCCGAATCCATTGAGAATGAAGAACTGGCCGGAAAGGAAGCGCGAGAGTCCTTCTCCCTCGCTGCCCTCGGTGTTCTGCCCGTACCAGCCAAGCCCCTGCGCTCGCATGTACTGCTCGACCATCTCGGCCACGAGCAGATAGCGGACGAACGCCTGGTTTCCGGCTGATGGATTGATCGTGACGACGAGGTTTCCACCGCTGAGATTCCAGCTCGCGCCGCCACCGTTCTGCGTGACGTTCACTGGAATCGTGAAGTTCACGTCGAGAGCGATGTTGTTGAACCAACCGGCCATCTGGTTGAAGTCGCCTTCGCATGCCGCGATCACTGCATTGGTGCGCGCGGGCTCCGGTCCGCCAGGGTTGATCGGAGCGCTGAGTGAGTCGTCGTACTGGAACTGGTAGTGCGTGGTCGCACCACCGTTGGTAAGGCCGTTCGACGTCAGGGCCATCGGATCCTCCTCGGCCGCGCGTGCAGTCAGCGACACGAGTGAAAGGGGGGCGTAATGCGCTGCACACTCGGCGGCTGGCGTGATGCACTTTCTGTCGGCGCGAGTGCCGTGCATGCAATGTCAACGCGCCCCAACGCGCGCGACAAGACGACGGAGCAGTCAATCTGCGCGAAGGCTGAGAGTGACTTCAGCTATGCCTGGCGGAGTGAGCGGGACCGCGCGGCCGTTAGCGTGTTTGTTGCCGCGCTCCGTCAGTGTCGCTCGGTGCGATGTAGTAGAGTCGCATCGACCGCCCGATGTGCGCGACGGGCGTTCGTCGCGCGAGCCACTGCAGCGACGTGTCCGACCAGACGCCCGCAAGAAAGGTTTCGCTCGCGGCGATCCATCCTGTCGCTCGCTCATCGCGCGAGAGTCGTCTGACGTTCGTCAACCCCACAGCTGAGAAGCTCGCCGAGCCGAAGTAGTGCGCGTGGAGTGAATCGATCTTTCGTGCACGCACCGTATCCGCGAGCCGGTAGAGATCCTGACCCCAATCGAGATTGCTGTCCACGAGCACGCGTTCCGGATGCGCACCCGCGATCGGATTGAAGTAGGCGAGATAGTCCGGCCATGCGCGAATCGGGATAACAATCGTCGCGGCCACGAGCAGTGCTGTGGCAATGCGCCGTACCAGCATTTGGCTCGGCGCCATTGCGTCGCGCCATGCGTAGACAGCGCCACGCGCTGCGAGCACAGCGAGAAAGGGATAGATGGCGAGCACGATGCGCACGCCGAGATCCACGTGCGAGAGAATCGATGGAACAAGAACGCCGATCGCACCGGCCACAGGAACGGCAGCTGTCCATCCTTCAATGCGTCGAGCTCGAATGCCAAGAACCGCACCGGCAATCGCGAGCGCCAGCAGCGGAGGTGGCGTCTTCACGACGAGCACGACGAGATAGTAGTACCACCATCCCGTAAATCGTACTTCGCCGAGAAGAAACGCAGGGTGACCACCTGAGCTGTGCGCGAGGAAGCGCGATATGCCGCGAATCAACTCCGGCGCTGGCACGGACACACCGCCAGGTGACACGGGACCGACATGGAATCTGTAGACGGCCCACACAACGAGTACCGTCGCAATCAGTGCGACGATCGCGCTGCGCCAGGGAATTCCTACTGACGTGCTTTCACCGGAGCGTTGTGAGCGAGTTGCGCTCAGGACGACGAACGCGCGCCACGCTTCACCGATCACGATGGCGATGCCAAGGAATGCGACCGCTGAAAACTTCGTCGCCGTCGCGAGACCGATCGCTGCACCGAACATGAGTGCTCGGCCGATCGATGGCGTCTCGCGCCAGCGCATCCAGCAATAGACGCTCGTGACGACGAACGCCGCGGGCGCGAGGTCAGTGCCGGCGATGCCGGCGTGCGCCAACAGGTTCGGATTGCACGCGGCGAACAACGTCGCGAGCACGGCGCCTGGTGGTCCCGCTGTCCGTGCGCCCCACATCGCGCAAACGGCGAGGAGCAGCCAGAAGAATGGGAGCATGCCAAGTCGCGCAAGAAATAGCGTGCGGCGATAGTGCGCTCCTTCGCCGAGCAGGGCACGTCCTTCGTCGTACATCAGTGGCATGCCGTAACTGCGCGCGCCACGGAGGTAGGGCAGCACGGCGGCGGCAATGCGCGCCAGAGGCGGATGCTGCGCCTCATACGTGTAGCTGCCCGTGGTCAGCCACTCTATTCCCGTAGCGAGTGTCGCCGGCTCGTCCCAGTTCTGGCTGAACACGGGATACGTCGCGACGATCATTGCGCTCGCAACGCACCCGATGAGGATGATGGCAACGCGCCAGAACCGCTGCCTCAGTACCATCGGCGCACACGCGATACGCTCTCGCTGACGGTTCGTCGATTCAATCGCGTGGGGAGTTCACTTGTGACTTCGTGAGACGACTCAACTGTGACAGCATGCGACAACACAGCGGATCTTCTGGAACCGGCATGATCACGGTTGTGGGCACGCACTGCCCGCCGGAATCGTGTTGAGGTAGCCAGATCCGCCTGCGGTAACGTTGTCCAACACCGTCGCGCGCGACGCCGTGTTGCGACCAAGCAGATACGTGCTCACTGCGGCGACGTCATTGTTCGCACCGGTGTAACCGGGCATCCGCACCGATGTGAGGAAGACTTCCGTCAACGTCATGCGGTTGTCGTTGCCGGCCGACGCCGTGTTGAAGTTCACGATGTTGTTCATCAGCAAGCCCGCACCTCCGATGTCGATACAGAACGCGTGCGCATCGCCTGGCTGTGTGCCCGCCAGAAGCGTAATCGCATTGCGCGCACTGTTGACCGTCGAACCTGCCTGCTGAATGTCATTGCCGGTGGCGGTCACGTTCATCGTGCCGCTGCCACCAGTGCCACTATCGGCCTGAATGAGAATCGCCTCGGATCCGTTGACCTGACGAATGATGTTGTTCGTTACGGCGTGCGTACTCGTGCCGGCGCCGAAATGCTGCAGCGTGATCGCATCACCCAGTGACGAGCCGGAATTCGCTGAGCCACTCGTGCCAATCGTGTTGTTGTTGATCGTTCCGTGGAAAAGGCTCGATACGGTCGACAACTCATGCAGAGCGATCGCGGCACCTCTCGCACCCTGGAGGCTGTTGCCTGAGATGTCGTATTTGATGTTGCCACCATCCAGCACGATGGTGCGCGCAGCGCTGAACGGAAAACTATTGGTCTGCGAGACGGTGTTGCCGGTCATTGTCACGTTGCCCGTCGTGGCGCTCTGGTACGAGATGCTGATCGCCTGCGTGAACCAGTAGTTCACCACATTGTTTCGGATTCGCACATCTGCCGTACCGTCAATAAAGAGAAGGCCGATGCTCGAGAGTCCCGTGTTTTGCAGCGTACCAACCGTGTTGTTCGCGAACACGAGCGAGTCCACCGTCGGCGCCGAGCCGGTGTTGTTGATGACGCGCACATTGCCGGTGGCACCGCCTGCAATGGTCGAATTCGTGATAGACACCGCACCTCCGATGTCCACCAGCTGAATCGCTGTCTCCTGAATGCTGCCGGTGTTGCCCTGATTGCCGCTGAAGACGATGTGATCGAGCGCCAGCCCGCGCACACTGGACGCGTAGATGCCGTTGTTCTGGTTCGTGGTGATGTTCATCCAGCTCAGCGACACCTTGTTCGTGCCGTTCAGGTAAATGGCGTTACCAGACGTCGCTCCGTCAGCACCCTTGGTATTCCCGATCGTCCCACCTGATCCGGACGTGCCAGTGCCGGTGACAACCAGTCCACCGCTCGTGCCCGTGTTCGTCAGCGCGATGCTGTTGGAATCGGCATTTGTCGTCGCGATCGAGCGGAACGTCAGGTTCCCTGCACCGATCGCAGTGTTGACGAGCCTGAGCGCCGTGCCTTTGGTGCTCGTGGCAAGCGTATTGGCGTTTGCTCCGGGCACTACGGTGATCGTCCCACCGTTGACCCCTCGGAACGCTGCGCTGTCGGCAGCTGAAACCTGTAATCCACCGTTCGTGAAGTCGATGAACGCTCCAACGTTGTTGAGCAGGTAGACACCAACGTTCGACACGGTGGACGAAGAGATCGTCTTGTTCGCTCCGCTGAAAGTGATCGTTCCGCCGGTCACGTTGTTCACGGCGATGGCTCCGCTCACAGACCCGCAGAGCGCCAAACAACTCAGGTCACCCGAAAGCGTCACGTTGCCAGAGCTGCGGCTGTTGATGTTCACCAGAGATCCGCTGCTCGCGTTCTTCAGAATGTTGCCGCCATACGTCAACGCTCCTGTGCCACCGCTCAGCAGGAACGCGTCGCCCGTCGCACCCGACAGCTGGCCGGTCCCGAAGCCGAACGAACCGGTTGCGCCGACGTTCGTGAGCTTGACGTTGTTCACACCGCCTGTCGATGTAACCGATGACATACCGCCACTCAAGCTGCCCGACGTAAGGTCGATCGCGCCGGCCGTGCCATTGATCGCCATCTCGAGAGCGGTCAACGTGCCGAACGAACTCCCGCTCAGTGCGGTCGCCCCGCTACCACCAAGCGTAAGACCACGCAGCGTGTTGTTCGTCGCGATCGAGAGCGCAGCAACCAGCGGCGCACTCCCCGTTCCAAGCAGCGTGATCAGCGTGCCGCCATTGCGATATGTTCCCGCGGCACCCGTGAGAAAAGTCTTCGGCGCAGTTGCGCCTTGTCCATAGATCAGCTGTGAGCTCGACAGCTGACCGCCCGCCGCCGTTCCGCTACCAGTTTTCACGAGAATCGTGTCGTTCGCGATCGCAGCTGCTTCAACACCTTGACCGGCAGTGTTGCTGAAGTCCTTGAACGGTTGCACATCCGAGCCGGTGGACGTGCCACCGTAGCCGGGCTGCACGTACCACACGTGCTCCGGCACGTTGACGTGCACCAACGCGCTCGTGGTGAGCGCCGCGATGCCGTCTGACACGCTGTAGACGAAGTCTTCAGTGGCCGCGCCCGCACTCACGTAGCTCGGCGACGACAAATAGGTGAAGCTGCCGTCACTGGCGATCGTTGCCGTTCCACCTTGCGTGCCGGCAGGCGTCGGCGTCGTGACGCTGAGTGTCGCGCCCTGACCATTCGCGCCAGCGCCATTGATGCTGAAGGCATTCTGCAGCGCGCCGATGCCCGCGGCGATCGGCAGTGTTGCATTTCCCACCGCCTGATACGTCGCAGCCGAAGGCACGACCGGCGGGATGTAGCCGACAAAATCCACCGACGGCGCCGTGCCGCCACCAGCGACAGCGTGCAGCGCGTTGCGCGAACAATTCGTGATCGCCGCCGCCGAGCAGCCGGCACCACCGGCTCCGAGCGTCCAGCTGCCGACCGTCGCGATCCCGCTCGCATTCGTCGTTGTCGACAGCACCGTTGCGCTGCCACCACCACCCGTCACGCTGAACGTCACCGGCACGTTCGGCATCGGATTGCTGTTCTGATCGCGCACCAGCACGCTCGGCCGCGTTGTCACTGCGGCGCCGGCCAATGCAGTCTGCGCGTCGCCGGCGTTGATGATCATTCCGCTCGCGGAGTTGACGGTGATTGCTGCAGAGCCTGTGCGTGACGTGGAGGTCGCATTGATCGTGGCCACACCGTTGGCGACCGCAGTGACAACGCCGGTCGTTGGATCGACCGTCGCGACGGCGGCATTCAGTGAGCTCCATGTCACGGTCTGTCCAGTCAGCACTCGGCCGACCTCATCGCGCACTGTCGCACTCAGCGGCTGCGTCGCGCCTGGATTCATTGTCGCCGTCGGCGGTGCGACATCGATCCATCCAGAGGGGAACTCCACGGGCGCGCTGACATACACGGTGAACGTGAACGACGCCACTGAAGCCGGAACGTGAATTCGCCAGTTCTTCGCGCTGGACGTTTGAGTGGTGTCGATGATCTCGTTGTACTGGTAGTACGGCTGGTTGGCTGCCGTGAACGACGCGTAGCCATCAACGAGTGAACCTCCACCCACCGGATCGACAAAGTCGATTGCGCCGGTTGACGAGTGAGGCACATCCTGAAAGAACACTCTGACTCCCGTTGGGTCGAGCGTCGTCGTACCAGCCGTGACGCCAAGCTTCTGCCCGATGAGATTCTTGACGGTGGTGTTGAAAGAGAACACGTCACCGGAATAGGTGACGCCGCTCGACGTCAACTGAACGAACGTGTTCTGCCCGCCGAGGATCAGATCGGCGTTGATGCCCGAGGCGCTGGACGCCCTCGAGCTGGTTGCCGACGAGGATGAGGCTGCATCGCTACACGCGATTCGCCTCGCATGCACATCGGCGATGCAATCGATGCGCACGACCGTTTGCACGGAGGTCGGCGGCGCGGTGAGTCCACCTTGCCGCGGTCCGGTCAGCGTTTCACCACACGCGAGTGCCGCAAGCACAATGATGACGGATCGCAGCGCAGGAACGGCGCGGCGCGAGGAACTGAGACGGCGCATTGGTACGGCCTCGCGCTAGGGACGCGTAGAAAAACGTGATGGATGTCGCAGACTCGCGGGAGTCCAAAAGTGCGATGGATCTCAGCGTCCAGCAACCGTCAATCGTTCCGCAGCGTCCTCGCCGGATCTACACTTGCCGCGCGACGTGCCGGCGCAACACACGCGAACATCGTCATGCTACCCAGCAGAGCGCCCGCGACGACGAAGATGGTGACGTCCGTCACCGAGACGCCGTACAACAGCCCATTCAGCACCTTTCCCGACGACAGCGCAACAACGACCCCAACCAGCATTCCCATTGCCGCAGGCACGAGCGTCTGCAGCACGACCAGCCGATAGAGGCTTGCGCGTGTTGCGCCGAGCGCGCGCCTGATGCCGAGCTCGCGAGTGCGTTGTACGACAATCTGACTCGCCACTCCGAACACTCCGACGATCGTGAGCACAACCGCAATGCCCGAAAAGGCGACCATCATGTAGAGCGGAAATCGCATGAAGCCGAGCGACGAATCGACAACGGATTGCATGGTGATCGGGTCGCTGATTGGCTCGTCCGGAACCATGAGTCGCAGATTTTCCTTCACCTGATCGAGCACCGCACGCGACGACGCGGATGTGCGCACCGCAATCGACATGCTCGGCCACACCACCTCTGAGTACGGGCGATACAGATAGGGACGTACATCGGAGACCAGTCCATCGTGTCGCACATCTCCGACCACCGCGATGATCGTCATCCAGGGCTCGCGGCTGTTGACTCCGCCCATCCGGATCCGCTTGCCCACCGCGCTCTCACCGCTGAGGTACTTCTTCTGAAACGCATCGTTTACGACGGCCACCTGCGGAGCAGTCACGACGTCACGCGCTGAGAAATCCTGACCAGCACGCATCGGGATACCCATCGTCCGAAAGTAGTTCGGGCAGACGACGCCGTAGCTCGCGCCCGGGATCTCATTCGGTCCCCGCACGGGTTGTCCTTCAATGGTGAAGTCGCGGCCCGCGCCCTGACCGCTCAACGGCACGTGACTCACCGCGCTGACGGCGTGCACGCCAGCCACGCCACCGGCGCGTTCCGTCAACTGACTGCAGAAGAGCGTGCGTTCGGGAACTCCATACGTGTCCTTCTGCGGAAGTGCGAGACTCAGCATGAACAGGTTTCGTGCGTCGAGTCCCGGCTCGATCGCAGCGGCGCGACGAACGCTGTCGACGAGCAGTACCGCACCCACCAGCACCACGAGAGCGAGACCCGTCTCGACGCTCAGCAGGATGCCTCTGATTCCGTGACGCGCTCTCGACGTGCTGCCGCGCGCGTCACCCTCCCTCAGCAACTCTGCCGGCAAACGCGGAACGACGGCAAACGCCGGAATGGCTCCGGCAAGAATTCCCGAGATGATCGCGACCGCGAGCGACGCGAGGAGAATGCGCACGTCGATCACGACGTCGCCTTTTGTGCGAAACGGCAGTGCGTCCAGTCCGAGCGCGGGAATGCCGACCAGGAGCGGAAGCGCAACGTATGCGATGGCAACGCCAAATATTCCGCCCAGCGCTGCCACGACCGCGCTCTCCGTGATGAGCTGGGTGATCAGACGCGCACGACTTCCGCCAAGAGCGAGACGCGCGCCGAATTCGCGGCTTCGCGCGCCGCCGCGGGCGAGCAACAGCCCGGCGACGTTCACGATCGCCATCACGGCGACCAGCACCACCGCAGCGATGAGAAGACGGAGAATGCGTTCGATGTTCTGCATCCACAATTTCTGCAACGGAACGGCGTTCACCGTTTCACCCTCGTTGGCCTCGGGGTACTCGTGCGCCAGCTCATCGCCAACGCGGCCCATGTCGGCGTGCGCCCGCTCGAGGCTCACGCCGTCTTTCAAGCGTGCCACCGCAAAGAACGATTGCGACCGTCGGCCGCGATCCTCGTCCGTCAACAGCATCGGAATCCACAGCTTCTGCGCCGCGCCCGGGAATCGCAGCTCGGGACGCATCACGCCGATCACCGTATACGGCTTCTTGTTGACGGAGATCGCTCGGCCCACGAGCAAGGAGTCGGCGGCGAACCGCTCGCGCCACAACGAGTGACTCAGAATCACGACGTCGCCGTTTCTGCCATCGTCATCGTTTTCAATGAACGTCCGGCCTAACAACGGCTTCGCACGCAGGACGTCGAACAACTCGTGCGATGCACGAAGACCGCCCACCTGCTGCGGCACGCCCCGGTCACCGGACACGTTGAAGCTCTGGAATTCGAAATACGCCATGCGCTCGAGCGATCGGTTTCGCGCCCTCCAGTCCTCGATGTTCGGCTGAGACGCGACGTGGCCCATCTCATCCGAGTTGGTTCCGCGTTGAACGAGCATGATGAGCCGATCCGCATCGACGAACGGCAGCGGGTGCAAGAGCAAGGAGCTGACGAGTGTGGCCACGGCGGTCGTGCCGCCGATGGCGAGGCCGAACGTCAGCACGCTCGCGACAGCAAAGCCAGGATCACGCCGAAGTCCGCGCAGCGCATAGCGCGTGTCGCGCGCGAACCGCTCGAGCCACGCTCCCGTCCAGACGTCCTGCACGTTCTCACGAATGGCGTCGACGCTCCCGAACTCGCGCCGTGCCGCGATGCGAGCGTCGCTCTCTGCCATGCCCTGCTCGCGAAACTCGGCGACGAGGAGCGCGTGTGTCGCGTCGAGCTCGCGGCGGAGATCTGCCTGATGACGATCGCGGGCGAGCAACCGGCGCAGAAACCAGAAGAGACGACGCATGATGTGGGCTCTCGCTCTAGGCGGTGGCTTCAAGTGATCGTGAGATGGCAAACGCGATGCGATTCCAGCCGTCGACCTCCACCTTGAGCTGGCTCCGTCCAGCGCGTGTGAGCTTGTAGTATTTCGCGCGGCGGTTGTTCGATGACTCGCCCCATTCGGAGCTGACCCACCCTCGCTCCTCCAATCGGTGCAGCGCCGGGAACAGCGAGCCCGGTTTCACACGAAAGGTGTCATCAGTCATCTGCTCGACACGCCGAGCGACGCCGAGTCCGTGGTTCGGCTCGAGGCTCAACGCCTTGAGGATGAGAAGATCGAGTGTGCCTCGGACAAGATCGACAGGTTCGAACATGGGCTCCTATTGAAACTCTATATGAGCGGCTCCAAGTTGGCATTTTCCTATAGAATGTCAATAGGAGCCTGCGGCGGGTCTCGCGAACTCTTCGCCGATCCGGGGATTGTCAGGGCACACCTCGGGTTCACGCACAGACGGAGACAAGGCACATGAGCAGTTCGCCGGAGACAATCGGCTTCATCGGAGCTGGACACATCGGCAGCCAGCTCGCACGACTCGCGGTGGCAAACGGCTATCACGTTGTGCTGAGCAATTCTCGCGGACCGGAGAGCCTCTCCGCGCTCGTGGCGGAGCTCGGCGCCAGCGCTCGCGCCGCAACGACCATCGAAGCGTCGCGCGCTGGCGACATTGTCGTCGTTTCGATTCCGCTCAAGGACGAGCAGTCAATTCCCGTGGAGCCGCTGGCCGGCAAAACAGTGATCGATGCGAATAACTACTACCCCCAGCGCGACGGACATGTCCGTGAGCTCGACAATGAAACGACGACGAGCGCGGAGCTTTTCCAGGCTCACCTCTCGACCTCCAACATCGTAAAGACGTTCAATCACTTCGGCGCAGCTGCGCTGACGACGGACGGTCAACTGGCTGGCACTGCAGGTCGGCGCGCCATTGCGATTGCCGGTGATGACGCGGCGGCGAAAGCCACTGTGAGTCGCCTGATCGATCAGTTTGGATTCGACGTCGTAGATGCCGGCGCCTTGCGCGAAGGGTGGCGCTTTCAGCCAGGAACTCCGGCGTACGGTCCTCGGCGGACAGCTACGGAGCTCCGCGATGATCTCGCGGCGGCACGGCGCTCGGCGAAACACTGAAGCAGCAGCGTTGGCACAGAAAAGTGCGCAACTTCGCGTTCCAATTATCGCGGTCGTACTGCTCCCGCCGGCCACTTCCCGCTGAGGAACTGCTCGAGTGCAGGATACACAACGTCCGGAGTGTCGATCCACGGCATGTGCGCCGCACCGCGTACGGTCAACAAACGACCATTGCCGAGATGCGAAGCCCATTCACGTCCACCGCCGTACGGGGCGTTTCTGTCCTGCGTTCCGTGGATCGTGAGCACTGGAGCAGTGAACGTCTCGTAGAACGCCCATCCCGAATCCGCGGATCGGGCGAACGACGTGAAGATCCATCGTTGGTGTTCCCCTAATCGCGCTGACCACTCGTTCGACATCGCGCAGAGATCTGGCACCTGGCCGGCACGCCGTTGATCGCCCACCAATCGGCCGCGCAGCAGCAGATACTCGCGCTCACAGTCCGCGCGCGGATCCTTCGTCGCCGCGCCTTCCGATCGGTTGCGCAAGAGCGCCGCGTATGAGGCAGAATCCGTGACCGGCACACTGTCACGCGCCATCAACGAATCCGGATATGGCGTTCGAAACACTCGGCTCACCGGACCAATCTGCACGATGCGCTCGACGCGCTGTGGATACGCGGCTGCATAACGCATCACCATCATGCCGAGGTACGACCACCCGAACGGAATGAAACGTTCGGCGCCAACGTGCTTTCGCACGGCCTCGAGGTCGGCCACGTCGAGATCGATCGAGACGCGCGCAGAATCGTCGATCGGTGCCGACGCGCCGCGACCGCGCATGTCATAGAATACGAGCGTGCGGTTGTGCGCGAGTCGTGACATATCGCGCTCGAGAAAGAGCCCCGCGGGCACGATGACGATCGGCTTCCCTCTGCCCACGATGTGATAGTGCAGCCGAGCGCCGTCGGCGGTCGTGACGAAGCCCTCCCGTGCCGGCAAATGCGTAGCCGGTGAACGCTGCGCTGCAAGCGTCGCGGTGGGCGCCGCGAACGCAACGACGTGAGCAGCGACCGCGAGCGCGGTGACAATGCACCGTCTGACGAGATGTGGTGTATTCATGTGACGTCACGCACTCCGCGTTGGGCAATGCTATTGAAGCTGCACGCGATCCATGCGGCAACGATACCACGCTTCCTCTCCGCCGACACGCGTCTAGAATGAAATTGGGGTCCTTCCATTCACGAGAATCCGGCGCCGGCGCCGTGACGCCCGCAGCAGGTCGCGTCGAGCTCAGAGTGACCCACCTACCCGGTTTCGGTACCGTCGAAGCCATCACTGGCTATGAGGTGCAAACACCGGCCGCACCGGAGTTGCGCGAGGAATATTCGATTCGGCTCATCGAACGTGGGCACGGACGCTTCACGCTGCGACGTGGGAGCACTCTCTCCGACACCACGCGTCCGCGGCGATTGCTGATCGTCGAGCCGGGTGAACTGCTCTCGAGTCGTCCACTGAGCGACGAGGGATGGACCTTTCGTCGACTGAATGTGCCGCTCACGCTGTGGCGTACCATCGACACAGATGCGAGCACAATGGTGCCACACTTCCATGAGCCACGAATCGTCAATCCAGGGCTCGTCGACGCCTTTCGTCTTGCACATGTATCGTTGAGCCGAGGAGCCACCGCCTTAACGCAAACGACGCTCCTGGCAGCACTGCTTGGCGCGCTGCACACCCGCCCCGCGCCGAACGTACGAGCGCCCATGCGTCGCGAGCACGCAGCGGTAAAGCGCATGGCGCAATATCTCCGTGATCACCTCACCGACACGATCACGCTGGCTGACGTCGCGCACCATGTTGGGCTCAGTCCGTTCTATGCCCTCGCTACCTTCCGCGCGGCAACCGGGCTTCCCATTCATCAATACCACATTCAGATGCGCGTCGTACACGCCCGGGGCATGCTCGCGCGTGGCGAAACACAGACGCGAGCGGCCATGGAATCAGGATTTGCCGACCAGAGTCACCTCGGTCGCCATTTCAAGCGGATCGTCGGCGTTACGCCGGGAGCGTACGCGGCGGCCTGGACGACATCGCAATCACGTTACTGACTATTCGGCACCATCCCGATGGTGCGCAGCCACGTCTCCACTAACTCTGGCCAGCGCGTTATCGGAAGCGCGGTGCGTCGCAGCCCGAACGCATGGCCGCCCTCCGCAAATAGATGCATCTCGACAGGAACGCCCGCCTTCTTCAACGCGGCAAAGTAGACCAGCGAGTTCTCGACATCATCGACCGGATCATTCTCTGCCTGCAACAAGAACGTCGGCGGCGTGTTGCGCGTAACTGGAATCGCGGGATTCAACTCAAACCGTCTGGAAGTGTTCTCCAGCATGTGTCCCGGATAAATCGCGACCGCAAAATCTGGGCGGCAACTTTCCGCATCGGCGGCATCGACGTTCGGGTACAACCGCCTATCGAAGTGCGTGCTCATCGCCGCAACCAGATGCCCACCCGCTGAAAACCCAAGCACACCAATCTTGTGCGGATCAACATGCCAATCAGCGGCGTGAAAGCGCACGAGTCCTACCGTTCTCTGCGCGTCTTCAAGCGCGATCGATGACTTGGGATACGCACCAGATTTTGGAAATCGCCCTTCGCCCGGTACACGATATTTCAACAGCACACAGGTGATGCCCTTGGAGGTGAGCCAATCACAGACCTCCGAGCCCTCGAGATCGATGGCCAGGATCTGATAGCCTCCGCCGGGAAATACGACGACGGCCGCGCCAGTGTTCTTCCCTTTGGGTGGATACACCGTCATCGTGGGACGTGACACCTTGTCCACCCGAACCCACGTCCTTCCGCCAACCAGGGTCTCAATGATCTTTGTCTCCTCCGCTCTGGCGACGGGCAGAGCATCGGGTACAGCACCCGGCCAGATCGGCACCTGCACCAATCCCTGCGCGGGCTGCCATGCAGGCGTCTGTGCGATCGCAGCGCCCAACGGAAACACAACCCAAACCGCAAATAGCACTGCCTTCATCATGATGCTGGTAGCTCCGTCGCATGTAGTTCCCGAGCCAGTCGGCCGAGCTCGAGACGCGGCGCCCATCGCACATTGGCGCAGTGTCTACATCCAAACTAGCAACACGCGTTGGCGACAGCGCCGAAGCACCCTCGCTATACCATTGAGCAAATCAGCCGGCTAACACCCGACGCATCGGCGGCACGCTGAGCTGCATGAGAAAGAGCAGATCCTCGCTCGGAAGAAGGCGCTGCATCACCTCGGTCACCCGGGCGGTGAGGTGCGCGTCGTCGATGCTTGTTCTCGCATCCGCACCCAGCGCATCAACGAACGTCCGGATGTAAAGCTCCTGCCAGTCGAGCAACCGGCCGGCCGGTCCGGGCTCCCCATGTCCGATGTACAACATCGTGTCGGCGCCGAGCGCCTCTCGCGCACGCGCAATGTTGTCGAGCCAGGCGGCATACTCGCCGTCGGCCAGATAGCCATGCATGTGACCATAGGCGAGGTCCCCGCCGAACGCCGCGATGATGTCCTGCCCCGACTCGAGCAACCAGATGCTATCGTGCGGTGACTCCCCAGGACCGAGATCGATGACGCGAAACGTCGCTCCCGCCAGCTCGATGCGTTCACCGTCTCGCACGGTCCGGTTGGGGAACGTGCGGCGCTGCGCCCATTCGTCGCCGAACATCGGCCGGAGGATCTGCTCCTTGATCGCGTCGTCGCGCCGGATCACGTCGTTCACTCCAGCGACGGCGAGAATGGGGACGTCGAGGTCGCCGAGCAGCGATGTGATGGCCCCGTAGTGATCCGGATGCGCATGCGTCACGATGACTGCGACGATCGGCTTGCCCAGCGCATCGGCGCGCGCGCGGAGCGCCCTTCCGTCGCTCACGCCGAGCGTGCTGTCGATGATGACGACACCGTCGCGCGTCTCGACGAGATAGGCGTTGACGGGAAAGAGACTCGCTTGAAAGCGATGGATGATTGGTGCAATTGGTGCAATTGGTGTAGTTGGTGCAAGAGCGTCTGGCACGAGCGGGTCCTCTGGTGCATGGTTCGATATCGGCGTGACGCTGCGCATTCAAGCGCGGCGAAGCTCACGCCGGCGTATTCGCGCAACGTCGATGGCGCACGACTCCGCGACAAGTAGGCACTTGGAAGTGCCCGTTGCAAGCTGGCTCGAAAGACGCACCTGCGCGCACGATCCATCATTCATTCCAAATAGCGCTCCACCAACTCTACCAATCGGATGCCCGAGAGCCAGCCCAATGTGTTCGACGCGAACTGCGACTCGCGACAGGTGCTCGCGCTGATCACGCAGCGATGGGCCATGCTCGTCATCTACGCACTCGGCGCCGAGACTCGACGACATGGCGAATTGAAAGCGATGATCGGTGGCGTCTCGCAGAAGATGCTCACCCAGACGCTGCGCCAGCTCGAGCGCGAGGGGCTGGTCGCTCGCATGGACCACGGCGAGATGCCGCCTCGCGTGGAGTATGCACTCACGCCACTCGGACGATCTCTGCTCGTGTCGCTCGGTGCGATCTGTCAGTGGGCGGAGCAACATCTACCGGAGGTCCGCTCGGCGCGGATGGGCGTTGCGAGCAACGACAGTTGAGCGCACCGAACACTTGCGCAGTCCCTCGGTCATGGATCGTTGCTTGACGCCTTTGATCCACACTTCCGGCGGCGCACTGAAGTCGACGAACTGCACTGTGACCTGGCATCGCGAGTTTCCGCTCGCTCGAGCTGCCAATACGGATTCGTCCACGTGTTCCCCACGCGAACGAACAACTCCGTCGCGCGGCCGCGTGTCGTGTCACGGCGGCCAGCTGACTCGATGATCGTTTGGTAGTTCGATTGGAGAAGCGCGCTCTGTCCCGCCAGCGCGATCTGCGTGTTCTCGAACGTCACGCCGACGAGCCGCGCGTTCGACAGCGCAAAGTCACGAGACTCCTGCACGATCTGCGCGCGATCGCGCCACTGCTTGCCCGAGCCGTCAACGGTTGCGGCCGCCGGCGGCAACAGGCGGCTCAACAGTGTGGTGTCGTTAGTGAACCACGCATGCCAGATGGAATCGCGCGCAGCGAACAACTGGCGCTTCACGTCGGTGCTCTGTCCAGCGAGCGGAGAAGTCGCGCTCACGGCGATGAGGAGAACGATGAAGGGTTTCATGCGTGAGACGTTGGCCGCATTCGGAGACATGCGCCAACACCTTTCAGTGGGTGGCTTCAGCGACGCAGCCAGCGGCACTCAATCGATCTACAGGCGAAGACCAAAGATCGTCTGCATGTCGCGTCGTCCTCGAGCGGTGACACGAAGCGCTCTGCTGTCCCGCTCCAATGCTACCCACCTCTGCTCCAGCGCAAGATGCAGAAGCGCCGCTCCAAGCGCGCCGCCGAGATGCGAGCGCCGTTCGCTCCAGTCGAGACACGCAAATGCGAAGCGCCGTCGCGATCGTTGCGCGCCTTCCAGGTCAATACCGAGCGACTCGAGCGTGCGAACGCCCTTCATGCTGAGCGCGTATGCGCCATCGCTGCCTGACGGCTCCGACACCAGCCATCCGAGCGCAACGAGTCGGTCGTGGAGCTGAACGCCCACCGTGCCGGCCAGATGATCGTAACATGTGCGCGCAAACTGCAGATGATTCGGCGCACTCGATGCGAAGTGCTCGGGACGCTGGCCCGCCAGTACGCTCAGGCTCTCGAGCGCGTCGGCCACGTGCGGACCTTCGAGGCTGAAGTATCGATGCTTGCCGCTCGCGATGACCTTCACCAGCCGATCCGTGGTCAACCGTTTGAGGTGGACCGTCGTCGTTGACGGGCTCACTTCCGCGACCAGCGCGAGCTCCGTGGCAGTGCGCGCGCGACCATCCATGAGGCAAAAGAGAATCCGCGTGCGCGCGAGCTCCCCAATCGTCGTCGCAATGCGCGACACCGCCGTGTCACCTGTGAGCGCTGCATTCATACTTTGATGGTACACGAAGTGTGCGCGCTCCGGAAGGCGTAGCTTCTCGTCCATGCACACACTTGCTCTTTCGAGGATGCCATGGAACGTCGTGAAGCCATCGGACTTGGCGCGCGCCTGTCCGCGCTCTTCGCGCTCAGGTGGAACCAGTCCGCGGATTCCGTGGCGAGGGACGCGTCGATGACCATCGCGTGCTTCATTCGCTATCAGATCGACCCATCACAGCGCACCGAGTTCGAGCAATACGCGCTGGCGTGGGGTCGCATCATTCCACGATGCGGTGGACACCTCATTGGCTACTTCCTCCCATATGAAGGGACGAATGACATCGGCTGGGGACTGATCGCCTTCGACAGTCTTGCGTCGTACGAACGCTACAGGACGCGGCTCAAGGCAGATCCGGAAGCGCGCGCGAATCTGCTGATTGCGCAGAACAAGCGGTTCATCTTGCGCGAGGAGCGGAATTTCGTTGAAGTGGTAAGCGGAACGTTCGAGATTCACTCGACGTCTGCTGAACGTTGATGAGACTGCCGCACCTGTTCTCCTCCGTGCGGACCGACCGCTGCGAGTCGAAGTCAGTGCGGTCGCGCGTGCGCGGCAGCGGTCATTCCGGTCTCGCACCGCGAGTTCGCTACTGCCAGCGCACCAGATATGGCCCGATCTCCGCCGCGTGCGGATAGCGGAGTTCCAGCTCCCTGACGAGATCCGGCGCGAGCCGCGGTGAAAATGGCTCTTTGTTCTCCACGATCGCCGTCACGCCACGCACATGGAGCGCATGGAGAATTCGCGCCGTGTGCTCCGTCGAATCATCGAAGATTCCATACAGCGATCGCGTGGGATTCCGCAGGCCCGTGAGGAAATACATCTCGGGAGTGTCCGGTGACGCCCACGTATAGCCTCCGCGAGCATGCGTCTGCAGCAGATACGTCACAGCCTGGTACTCCTTCGACGTAACCCGCGGGACTTCGATTCCTGCGCGCGATTCCGTCATTGCCGCGAACGGAATCGAAGCAGCCGGCAGGTAAAATCGACCCATGCCAAATTGCGCCGAGGTGTTGATCCGGAAGACGGCGAACGAAAGGTAGAAGGCCAGCAACGTCGCGGAGACGGTCGCGGGCATTGGCGGCGCGTAGCGAAAGAGTGCCAATGCCGCCAGCGCGACAAGCGGCGCGACGTAGCAGAAATAGATGGCGGCCGAGAACGGGAACTGCACTACGCTACACAGTGCGGCGACGCTGAGAAGCAGCATCGTGCGCGAACGCAGCAATGATGACTCTGCGTCCGCCGTGCGATGACGCGAGAGAACAACGACGCCGATGACAACGAGCGCTGGCAACAGTCCACGTGCCGAATCCCAGACGAGCCGGTAGAGAAATGCACTGGACGACGTAGCCACCACGAGCAGCGCCAGCGCGACCGCAAGTAGCGCAACCGACCGACCACGCAACGCACGACGCGTAGTCACCGCGCCGAACGCGATGACGCTGGCAGGCAAGGCAAGAGTGAGTAGCGTGAGGAGCGGTCGCATGTGTGCCGATACGCCCGTGAGCCGTCGCATCGGTAGAATGAACACACCATTGAAGAGCGCGGCGAGCGCATGAGAACGCGCATAAGGCACGAGAAAGATCGCCACGGGCAATGCAACGCCGGCGATGAACGGAGCGAGCAATCGTGCCAGTTCGAGAAATCGCGTGCGGCTCGTGCCGGAGCACACTCGCCATTCGTTCCGCACGAGGAGTCCGGCGATCAAGGTGCCAGGCACAACGAAGTGCACGACCTCAGCTCCAAACAGCTGATGACGCACTAACACACAGAGTGCCCCTACGAACAGCAGGAGCGCTGCGCTCACGAACGTCGCGTACGCCACGCCGCGGGTGCGTACACCGTCACGCGCCTGCGCATCGGCGTGCGCCTGGAAAATGAGGAAGAGCAGCACGCCGGCGACATAGTAGAGGCCGACGACCTTTACCAGAACGGAGAACCCTCCCACGACTCCGGCGATGACCACCCATCGGCGACGCCGGCACTCGAGGTATCGGAAGAGTGCGGCGACGCCGAACGTTGCGAGGAACAAGTTGTACCACGAGGGCATCGGGGCCGGATAATTCGGAATCGACCACGCGACACACAGCAGCGTCATGCTCGCCGCAGCAAGCAGCCCGGCGAAGCGCGACGCGATGTAGAACACCGCGGGCACCCACGTGAGAAATACTGCGAACAATACGAGTCGCATCGACCAGAGCGTCGTGCCGAACAACCTGAACGCTGCAGCGTTCAGGTAAGCGAGCCCGCCAGTGTACACGTCATCGAAATCGCGATGCGGCAACTCACCCTGTAGCACGCGCTCTGCCGGATGGGCCAGTGCTCCGTCGTCGACGAGGTACCACCCGCGATCGAGGTGGAGGCTGACGTATACCGCGCTGAGGGCGAGCAGCGCAAACAGGATGACGCGCCAATCGGGGATACGAGTGAGCGAACGGTGCTTCGTAACGCTCTCGTGCGAGTTGCCTGGCAGCCGCGGGCGATCATCGAGTGACGGTGAGTCGAGCATGTCAAACGACGCCCGACGCGAGCGCTCTGTAACCACTGGATAGCGCACCTCGCACCGAGACAACACGTGATCCAGGCGCACGCGCTGAGACTGAAGCGTGACGGAGTTCGTGCATCGGCCGTCCCCCGTACATCAACGAGTATCTCGGCGAAGTCGGGCGATTGCTGACTCGCATTGGATGCGAACCAGGCGCGGCTGAGTTCTTGCCGCGAGTGGGGATGCGACACTCGATCACACCTCGATCTCATGGCAATGGCATCAGCCTCCGTATCCGTGCTGGAAGCTCCGCTCGATCCTGTTGCCGACAGCGTGCCCGCGCCTCGCTCGGAGAGCCGAAACTCCGCCGTTCGCCTCGGTTGCTACACCGGGCTCATCCTCTTCTTTGAACTCGCGTTCATTCGATACACGTCGGCCTACGTCCACGTGTTCGGCTTCTATCTCAACTTCATTCTTATCGCGACGTTCCTCGGTATGGGCGTCGGCATGCTGCAGGAACGACGCGCGTCCGTGCTGAAATGGATGGCGCCCGCCACCATCCTGATGCTCACCGGAGCGGTGGCGTATTTCGCTGCGGCGAGAATCGCCCCGCCGAGGGACCCGAACGAATTTGTCTGGGGCATCTTCACGGAGGACAGCAGTGCCGCGCGCTCAATTCCAATGGTCGGCGCCGTCACCGCATTGTTCGCCTTAGCGGCGTTGTTCTTCGTTCCTCTCGGCGCATTGATGGGTGCGGAGTTTCGGAAGCTGCCAGCGTTGCGCGCCTACTCCGTCGACATCGTTGGCAGCCTGTGTGGCATCGCGCTTTTCGGGGCGCTCAGCGCAACACGCCAGCCGCCCGTCATCTGGTTCGCCATTGGAGCAACCATTTGGGTCGCGGTGTCGCTCAACGACTTCCGCTATGCACTCGTGCTCGCACTGTCAGGAATGACGATGCTCGTCATTGCCGGTTGGACCGAGGGCACTCGACCGGAGTACTGGTCGCCGTACTACCGGATCAACGTCACGGGCGGGACGGGTCATCTCCGCATCGCCGTCAACGGTTCCTTGCATCAGTTTGCGCTCGACCTCGACAGTGCACGCGCGATGCAGCATCCGTACACGGCAATCGCTCGCCCTGCGTACGTGCGTCCCTATCAATTCGCGGCGCGGCTCGACACCGTGTTGGTTCTCGGATCGGGGAGCGGAAATGACGTCGCGCTGCTCGTGCAGCGCGGCGCACAATATATCGACGCGGTGGAAATCGATCCGACGATCGCGGAGATCGGCATGATCGCCCATGTACAGCAACCGTACTCCAATCCTCGCGTGCATCTGCACATCAACGACGCGCGGGCATTTCTGCGTCAGACGTCGCAGAAGTACGACGCCATTGTGTTCGGCACGCTGGACAGTCAGACGCTGCTATCCGGGATGAGCTCCGTCCGTCTCGACAACTACGTGTACACCGTCGAGTCGCTCCGGTCCGCGCGCGAGCGACTCAAGCCGGATGGAACGTTGATCATGTACCACATGTCGTCGGAGCACTACATCGCGTCGAAAATCTATCAGATGCTCGAGCAGGTATTCGGCGAGCCGCCGCGTGTGTTCTTCGAGTACGACAATCTCTTCAACTACACCTTCGTCGCCGGTCATGGTGCCCGCGGTGCGGTGCTTCCGGCAAATGCGCCGTGGCTCACGCAGCAGGTGACGCTTCCGCATGACGACTGGCCATATCTCTACCTCAGTTCCCGTGTGGTACCCGCGCATTACGTCATTGCGCTCACGGGGGTTCTCGTCGTCACGCTATTGATGCTCGGCATTGGCGCGACGGATGTGCTGCGTCGAGGGTTCGACGGCACCATGTTCTTCATGGGAGCGGGATTCCTGTTGGTCGAGACGAAGAGCGTCACGGAGATGTCTCTTCTCTTCGGATCCACATGGACCGTCAACCTCCTGGTGTTCACTTCGATTCTGTTGATGGTGCTCGCCGCCAACCTGCTTGTGGAGCGACGGCGTCCTGTTCAGCGCGAGTGGCTCTTCGGAGGATTGTTCGGATCACTGGTGCTCGCGTATCTCATTCCCGCGAGCCAGCTGCTCTGGCTACCCGTGGGAGCGCAGTGGGTCGCTGGAGGATTCATGGTCGCGTTGCCAGTGTTTTTTGCCGCGCTGATTTTCTCGACCCTACTGTCGACACGCGCCGACGCGACGCGAGCGCTCGCCTACAATCTGCTGGGCGCGATTGTCGGCGGCGTGCTGGAATACAGCTCGATGGCGTTTGGCATCAAAGCGCTGTATGTCGTCGCGCTGGTGACGTATCTGGCTGCATTTGCGATGTCACGCCGAGAGAGGCTGAGGATCGTGTGAGCACCTGATCACGTCAGTGCGCCAGCCTGGGAACCAGATTCACCCCTCCCGAACGAACCCGGCCGTAAACAGCGGAAGGTCACCGGCGGGCCAGTCCTCGAGTCGCCGTTGTCGTGAGAGTCCCGTTGGTTTCCTGAGCCCAGGCGGCAAGCGATTCCCATGCAGCGGTCTGCACCTGTAGTCGAGCTCTCCCGTGGCCGATACTGGTAATGAAACCTCCAATTTCGGAGGCGACCGGGAACTCCCCGCTTAATGAAGCCATGCGCAATAACCACGTATCGCTCAGGCACTCGACCGCTGTGTGCATTGACGATCGCGGCATTGGTGATGGTTGCTTCCTGCAAGAGGGAGCCGGAGCCCATTCGAATCGGATCGTCCGGGTTCTTCCAGAACCCCAATGAAGCGGAGTACGATCTCCAGGGTATCCGCATCGCGGTGGAAGATGCAAACAAGGCTGGCGGCATCCACGGGCACCAGGTCGAGATCGAAGTCGCTCACGACAGCGGTCTGGGTGAGAGCGCCGTTCGTATCGCCAGCCGCTTCGTTGCCGACCCGCGCATCCTCGCGGTGATCGGCCCGGGTTCTTCGGCAGCGATGATCGCCGCCGCACCGATCTACAATGGGCGCCTCGCGGCGGTTTCCGGAATGGCCACCGCGCCCGAGCTCACCGGAATCTCGCCGTGGGTCTTTCGCGTGGTGCCGAGTGACAGCGCACTTGGCGTCGCGGAAGCGCGCCTCTTCTTGGCCAAAGGCTGGCAGCGCATCGCAGTCCTGTATGACAACGACGGATACGGCCGAGGGATGGCACGTGCATTCGCGGCGCCGTTTCGCGCGCTGGGCGGCGACATCGTTGGATACGACCCAATCATCGACGAGACCACTGACTTCGGCGTCTTCATTCGCACCTACGACCAGACGCGACCGGACGCGGTGTTCGTCATTTGCAATCTCACATCCGCCAAAGCGTTCGTTAACGCCGCGGCGGCGCATCCACTTCGCGCGCAGGTGATCGGTGGCGATGGATGGGAGACGACGATGGCACACGAGCCCGCGGCCGAAGGCGCCATATGGCCCGCAGCATTCTCTCCGTTAGACACGCATCGCGTCGCATCGCAGTTCACGCGTGCGTTCATCAAGCGATTTGGCCGTGAGCCCAATCCGTTTGCCGCGCTGAGTTATGACGCAACGCTGACCGTACTGGACGCAATCCGGCGCGGAGGCCTCGATCGGTCGGCGGTGAGACGAGCACTCGCCGAAGACACGCGGGTCGCCGGGGCAACGGGTGCCATCAGCTTCGATCGCGGAGAGCGCGTCGGCGGTGCCGTGGCATTTGTGCGAGTTACAAATGGCCAGCTGAAGCCAGTGGACCTGGAAGCCGCAGCGCCTCCGCCTCAGCGGCGAACAGCGCGACGCGATCCACCATGATATTTCAACGGTTCACGGTTCGCTCACGCTTCGAGCTCGCGTCGGGAGCATTTGCCGTCATCATGCTGTTGCCCGCTGCCGCAGGCTGGTGGTCTCTCCGCACGCTCAGCGCGTCGGCGGATCAGGTCGTCGCGACGGCGCTCGTCAAGCAGACGTTGTCGCTGCAGCTCGTATCGTCGACGATGCGCGCCGTGCGATCGGGAAGCGTGTACGTGTCGCGTCCCTCTCCGCAACTGCGGCAAGACTTCGAGCACTGGAACGCGGACGCTCACGAGGCCGGCGCCACGCTCAATCGCGAGCACCTCGTATCATCCGACGAAGCG
Organism: bacterium; assembly: GCA_040003345.1. GTDB lineage: Bacteria > Gemmatimonadota > Gemmatimonadetes > Gemmatimonadales > Gemmatimonadaceae > AG11. Next base: position 4,512 of record JBDUCR010000044.1, on the reverse strand, counting down.
GCGCTGATCGCGCATCTCGACCGTCAGCTCTCCATCCTCGAGAGTGAGCTGGGCCGCGCGCATCGGCACGTCGACCTCGGAGAGACTGGCATCGCGGTGGCTCTACTCGACGCGAGCGCGCCGCTCGAAGCGGCTATCCTCGCCGACGTCGAGCACCTCGGTGCGGCTGAAGCCGCGCACGTGGCCTCCACGACGAGTGCGTTGCGTCGTTCGGCGGACACGCGGATGTGGGCATTGGTCATCGGAATCTGCTTTGCCACGCTCGGCATCGCGCTCGTGGCGCGCTGGGTATCGCGCACGGTTGCGTTGCCGCTCGGGCGGCTGCTCGCGCAAGCTGTCGAACTTGGCCATCGGAACGCCGACGCGCACACGCCGCCCGACAGTGTGCCCGAAGATTTTCGGCCGCTGGCCGTCGCAATGAACGAGGCGGCTGGAACACTCACGCGCGCGACCAACGCCGAATCGGCGGCGCGGGAGGCGCGTCATCGCGCTGATGCTGCTAATCGGTCCAAGAGCGATTTTCTCGCACGCATGAGTCACGAGCTGCGAACGCCACTCAACTCCATCATCGGCTTTGCGAACGTGCTGACGCGCAATCGCGCTGGACATCTGCAACCGCTCGAGCTGGAGTATCTCGGCCGCATCAACAAGAACGGTCGTCACCTGCTCACGCTCATCGACGGCGTGCTCGACCTGTCGAAGGTGGAAGCGGGACGGATGACGATCGATCGTGAGATCACATCGATCGACGAGCTCATCGCCGATACGATTGCAGAGCTCGAGGGGCGTGTCATCGCGAGTCACGTCCCCGGCACCGGCGAGCGGGTAGCACTCGTGACGGACCTGCCATCGCCCATGGCACCACTCGTCACCGACCGGCTCAAGCTGAAGCAGATGATCATCAACCTCGTCGGAAACTCACTCAAGTTCACCGAACATGGTTCGGTCACAGTGCGCGTTGTGACAGACTCCGAAACGGCGATTCCGGTGCGCATAGACGTCGCGGATACGGGCCCCGGCATTCCTGCCGACCGTCAGCGCGCCGTTTTCGAGGCGTTCGAGCAGGCGAGCGCATCAACCGCATCGAAATTCGGCGGCACCGGATTGGGCCTCGCGATTACGAGCGCCTTTGCCGACTTGCTCGGCTATCGCGTGACGATCGAAAGCACGGTCGGTGTCGGCTCGATATTCAGCATTCATCTCGATCAGTCGTTGTCGCTCACCAGTGGCCTGCTCTCTGCGCCTGTGGCCACCACCAGCGTCTGAGCCTGGCGCCTCGTTGTGTTTCGTCGCTACTTCTCCCACGGCTGGTGCGCAAGGAAGCTTGTACGCTCAGCGACTGTGCGTATAGAGCAGATCCACGAGCTCGTCGTACATCGAGTCGGCGCCTGCACCGCCTTTCTGAATCGCAGAGGCGGCGCAGTGTTTCAGGTGGTTGCGCATCAGCTCACGGCCGACCGATCGAAGAGCCTCGTGCACGGAAGCAATCTGCGTCATGATGTCGGCGCAGTAGCGATCGTCCTCGACCATCTTCTGTAGCCCGCGTATCTGCCCTTCGATTCGACGCAACCGCTTGAGGTTGCGCTCCTTCCCGTCCGCGTCGACCGCGACGGCCTTTCTGCCGCCGGTCTCATCACGTATTGCGCAACCGCAGCCGGCGCTCATGATCGGCAGTGCCGGTGCGCCCTTTCGCTTCGTCGTCGCCATGATCGTGCCCCTGTCTATCGTGATGGATGCTCACGCGGCTGCGATACGCGCGCGCCGCAGGCGAAGTGAATTGGCAACCACGCTCACGGAGCTGAACGCCATCGCTGCACTCGCGATGACAGGGCTGAGCAGCAGCCCCAGCGCCGGATACAGCGCCCCTGCCGCGATCGGTATGCCGATGACATTGTAGGCGAACGCCCAGAAGAGATTTTGCTTCATCGTTCGCATGGTTCGGCGCGAGAGCTCGATTGCGTTCGCGACGCCAGCAAGATCATCACGCATGAGCGCGACGTCCGCAGCCTCGACCGCGACATCGGTGCCGGTGCCCACTGCGATGCCAACATCGGCCGCCGCCAGTGCCGCGGCGTCGTTCACGCCATCACCGACCATCGCGACAACACGTCCCGCCGCCTGCAATCGCACCACCTCAGCCACCTTTCCCTCTGGCAACACGCCAGCGACGACGCGCTCGATGCCCGCGAGCGTTGCGACGGCGTGTGCGGTGCGCTCGTTGTCGCCAGTGAGCATCACGACGTCGAGACCCATGCGGCGCAATCGCGCGATCGCGTCGCGCGAACTGGCCTTGATCGGATCAGCGACGGCGAGCACGCCGGCAAGTGCGCCATTGCTCGAGACGAACATCACCGTCTTCCCTTCGCTCGCAAGACGCTCTGCTTCAGTGCGAAGCGACGCCACGTCGATGCCGGCCTCCTTCATCATCGCTTCGTTGCCGACCGCCACGCGCACGTCATCGACGACGCCACTGACGCCGCGTCCCGCACGAGACTCGAAGGTCGTCGGCGCATCGAACGTGAGACCGCGCTCCTTGGCATAGCGGACGATCGCGTCAGCGACCGGATGCTCGCTGCGCGACTCCAACGAGGCGACGTGCGCAATGATCTCGTCCTGAGACGCATCACCGAGTTGCGTTGCGGGCGCGGCAGACAACACGAGATCGGTAACCGTCGGGCGACCCTCCGTGACGGTTCCAGTCTTGTCGAGCAGAACGATGTTCACATCCCCTGCACGCTGCAGCGCTTCGCCACCCTTGATCAAGACGCCGAGCTCCGCGCCTTTACCCGTCGCCACCATGACGGCCGTCGGAACCGCGAGCCCCATCGCACACGGACAGGCGATGATGAGAACGGTGACGGCACTCGCAAACGCACGTACGGTGGCTGTCGCTGTCGATCCCGTTCCCAGGTGCACGGCAAGAAACCAGATGACGAACGTCAGAATGGCCAGCGACACCACGACTGGAACGAAGATCGCGCTCACTCGATCAGCGAGCGCCTGGATTGGCGCACGCGAGCCCTGTGCATCGCGCATCAACCGAACGATCTGCGCGAGCACACTGTCTGCGCCGACGGTCGTTGCGCGATACCGCAGTGCGCCCGTGCGATTGATCGTCCCGCCGATCACACGACCGCCAGCCACTTTTGCCACCGGCGCCGACTCTCCCGTGAGCATCGACTCGTCTACGGCGCTCTCGCCAGAGAGGACTTCGCCATCGACGGGCACCCGTTCGCCAGGGCGAATGATCACGACGTCGCCGGTGCGCACGCCTTCAACCGGAATGTCCGCCTCCACGCCGTCACGTTCCACCCGCGCTGTCTTCGGCTGAAGCTGACCAAGCGCACGCAACGCATTCGATGTCTGCCGTTTTGCGCGCGCCTCGAAAGCATTCCCGGTAAGGATGAGCGCGATGATGATGATCACCGGCTCATAGTAGAGATCCGGCGTCAGCCCGTTCGACGTGAACACGCCAGGCGCGAAGGTCGCCACGAGTGAATAGATGAACGCCGCCCCAGTGCCGACGGCGACCAACGTATTCATGTTGGCCGCGTGGTGGCGAAATGCCGCCCACGCGCTCGCATAGAACTCTCCGCCCGCCCACGCCATCACGGCGAGCGTGAGCACGAGAAGCGCGTACGGCATCCACGTTCCTCCCATCACCATCATCGGAACGAGCATCGCGATGGCGCCAGCCACTCCGCTGACGACCGCCTTGCGACGAAGATTCAGGAATTCTTCCTGCGTGGTCGCGTCGCGAAGGGCTTGTTCTTCGAATGCCGATTGATTCGCAATCGGGAGCTCCGCGCCGTAGCCCGTACCTCTGATCGTCTCGACGAGCGTGTCGGCTGTCGTCGCGGCGGGATCGTACCTCACGGTCGCGTTGCCCATCATGAGATTGACTGACGCTTCCTGCACGCCCGCCGCCTTGCTCAACGTCCGCTGCACGCGACTCTCGCACGCAGCGCACGTCATGCCCGTTACGGGAATGACGATCTTCTCCGTCGACGTGCGTGCACTGACAGGTTGGCGAGGAACTTCGCTCGTGGCGTGCATCGCTACTCCCTCGTGGCGAAACACCGCTACTCGGCGATCAATCGGCCGTGCAGCATCGACATTCCGCAGGTGAACTCGTACGTGCCCGGCCGTGGCGGCGTCACGACGACCGTCGTCCGCTGGTTGGCCGGCAGAAACTTTCGCACACCAAACTCGGGAAAGACGACCTCCTCCGAACAGCTCGAGGTCTCCTGTCGATCGAATATTAGACGGACCGGTTGGCCCGCTTGCACTCGAATCGTTGACGGCTCGTAACCACCGTGCACGATGATGATGGCGGATTGCGTGCTGCCGTTCGTTGCGCTGTTTGCGACCCCGCCAGGCGTGTTCGCGACAAGAGCAGCCGTCGCACCTCGCTCCGCCAAAAAGAAATACCAGTTCACCCACGCGATACCAGTCGCGCCGCCGAGCGTGACGAGCCAGTCCGTGGCGTTCATTGTGTCGAGCCTCTGGCGA
>JBDUCR010000339.1:0-10712 GCA_040003345.1 bacterium | reverse complement strand
CTTGGTCTGCGGGCGCACCTGGCCGCTGGCCGTGACGGATGCGACGAGGTCGCGCTTCTGAACGTCCTCGATGCGCACCTCGACCGCCTTGTTGCCGCGTTTCATGGCGGTGAGCCCGCCGATCAGGGCGAGCACGAGGATCACCCCGCCGAACACGGACATTTTCACACGCTTGCTCATGATTGGATTCTCGGTGGGTTGGTACTAGCGGAGAGGATGTCCGACCGCGTTTTCGAGCGCGGCGAAGGCTTTGTGATAGTCGTACACAGCGTTCACACGATCGATCAGTGCCTGCTCGTACTCGCCGCGCGACGTGACGACGTCGAGGAACGTCGACGCACCGACCTTGTACCGCTCTTCAGCGAATGCCAGCTCTTCCTTCGCCTTCGTCGCGTTCTGTTCCTGCAGTGCGACAGTCTGGATCGCCGTCGTCAGCGTGCGATACGCCTGCGTGACGTCGGCCGTCATGGCGAGATCCTTCGCCTTCACATTGTACTGTGCGTCGTCGCGCGTGACCTGCGCCTGCTGCACGCGCTCTTCGCGGCTGAAGTTGTCGAAGATCGGCAGCGACAACGTCGCGTTCAGTGCGACTGGCGAGCGCTGGAAGCTGAAGGGAAACTGACTGTTCTGCGATCGGATCTGCTCTGCCATCTGCGGCGTGAACTGGTACGCAGCACCGCAATTCGCGCTCGGCAGCCCAACACGCGTGCGAATGGAATCACTCTGGAAGCACGCAGACTGCGCGCCGAGCACTCCCGCCCTCGCTTGATTCACGAGAAAGTCGCTGTTGGTGTACTGATAGGAGTTACCGCCAAGACCTGTGCTCAGCGACAGCGTCGGCGTGTAGGCGGACTTTGCGACATCCACATTGAGTGCCGCCGAGCGATCGCGCGCACGCAGTGCGACGATGGCCGGGTTTTGACGACGTGCGTCATCGAGCAGCGACTGCAGCGCGAATGTCGGCGTGGTGATCGGGAAGTCGGTGACGAGCTTCACGTTCTCCGGCTGCTCGACGCCCATCTGCTGAAAGAGGCGCAGCTTTTCGATCTCGACGTTATTGCGCTCACGAAGCAGCGCGACCTGCGTCTGTCCAAGCGCGACTTCCGCACGACGAATGTCGAGCGACGTACCCGAGCCGACCTGCACCTTCGCAGTGGCGAGATCGAGCTGCGCCTGTGCCGTCTTGACGAGTGTATCCTGCAGCGCCGCGCGCGCCTGCGCCTGCAGCACGCTCAGATACTGCTGCGTGACGGTAGCGCGAAGCTGTTCCGACGAGCCGGTGATATCGGCGTCGACAGCCTCACGGTTCGCGACCGCCGCCTTAGGCGTCAGGAACGTCGAGCGGTTGACACGATAATTCAGGCCGATGTTGTAGCCGGACTGCAGAGTCGCGGAGCTGTTGCTGAACGATTGGCCGCTGAAGACCTGCTGTCCCGCCTGCTGGTATCGGCTGGAGAACGACGCGTCGGCGGAAGGCAGCAATGCGCCTCTCGCGCTGCGGACAGCAGCGTCGGCAGTGCGGCGGCTGCTTGCCTGCGAGAGGTAAACCGGATTGTTGCGGCGGGCGACCGTAATCGCATCGTCCAGAGTGAGCGTGGCGCTATTCGACACGGTGCCGCTCTGGGCCCGGAGTGCGACGGGGGCCACGGCGGTCAGGGCGAGCGCGAACACCAAAGTACGCATCGGAGGTGGGTTCCTGTGTGTTGGGTCACCGTGCCGTACGTGCCGGCGACACGGAGGTTTCATGGACATGCTTTCATGCGCGTGCATACACCTGCGGACGCAGACGCATGCAGACGACAGAGCTCACGATTCAGTATCGGAATGACAGGACGTCAGGCAGTATCATCTGGTCCCGGTGCGACGAAGACGCGAGCGCGCACCTTTTCGCGGATCCGTGAGTAGATCGCCGCGCCCTTCGCTGCGGTTGCCAACGTGGGCCGGCCAATCGATCCGGTACTCTTCTGCGGAATCTTCAACCAGCCGCGACGGTATCGCCGAAGCTCCTCCCGCGACATCATATAGTCTTCCGCCAGATCCATCCGCACCAGCTCAGGCGCGATATGCAGCATCAGTGAAGTATCGACCTCGTCGCCGTGCATCGGCTCCGTCTGCCCCTCGAGGAGATCGTGGAGAGGGACAGCGAAAATATCGACCACTCGCACCCTGGCCCCGTGCGTGATGACCGTTGCGAGCGCTTCCTGATGTGGATCATGCTCGTGTGCCGTGAGTAGAATAAACTCCCTTACCCCGGTGGACTCCCACGTGTCGAGCAGGTCGTTCAGCATGCGATGCAGCGTTTTCTTGCGCACCGACGCGTTGCCTGGAAAGCCGCGTTCGGTGGCGACGTTGACGCCGTACTCGATGGTCGGCGTGCGAAGAATGCGAAACTCGGCGGAGAGGTCATCGGCGAGATACTCGACGATGAAGGTATCAGAGCCCAGTGGCAAGTGGCGTCCGTGCTGCTCGCACGTACCGACCGGAACGATGAGCCGCCCATCGCGACGAAGCGTCTCGGCGATGTCGTCGGGACGCATGTCCTTGATGCGCCGCGGTGCGGCCGTCTCGGGTGCGGAGTAAGTCATTCTGAACGAACCGGAAAGTCAGTTCCTGCCGACCGCAGGTGTGCGCGCGCTGATCGCGCCGGCGGCCGTCGCGGTGGCGTTGCTGACGGCGAGCGGGTGGCTCGCCGAACCGCGCGTAGGTTATCTCGCTGGCTGTGTCGTCGCTACCATCGGCGGGATTGTCGCGCTCTGGAAGTTACCCATTCCCTCCGGCCGCCGGCCGCTCGCGCTCGCCTGTACAGCGCTGGCCATCCTGTGCATCGTCGCGGGACGAGCTCAAATACGACTCGATCGCTTTTCCCAGGCTCCGGAAGAAGTGGGACGCGAGGAAGCGGCCGCGCAGCGCAATCGTCTCCATCGCGGCGTCGACGACGAGCTGGTCGCACTGCGCAACATCGCCAAGCGGGCGCGTTCTGCGCCGACCGAGCCGCGTGCTGCCGTCGAGACGCTCGAGGGCGCGCTTGGAGACCGGCAGCGTCGCGCGGTGCTCGTGCTTCACGGCGACACACTGATCTCATGGGGCGGAACGCTGCATGCCGACCCCGCGCAGCTGAACGGATCGAGCGGCGTAGTGGCGAGTCCCTTTGGTCTGACCCTGTACATCGCCGACGACAGCGGTGGCGCGCGCATCGTGGTCGCGTCACTTCTGTACGCTGCGTCGCCAGCCGACCATAACACGCGCGGGCTGGCGCAACGACTCGCCAGCGGCGAGGTGAGCGAGGGATTCAGCTTCGCACCACCTACGGACACGGCGCGCGCCGACGAGCTCCGCTATCTCGACGCTGGCAAACCGCTCTTTCTGGCGCGAGCACTGATCCCATCAGAAGGAGAAGTGCGATTCCGCCTGCTCGAGCGCGCGCGCGTGCGCGTCGGCATCGCGCTGCTCATCGCACTGCTCGCATTCTTCATCGCAGTCGCACAGCGGTCGAGCGGCGCGGCGATGATCGTCTTCGGCGCAGTCGTCGTGCTGCGATGCATCGGCGTCATTCCGTTCAGCGAGTTCTCGACGCGCAGCCGTCTCTTCGATGCATCGGTCTATTTCCTCGCCGTTGGACGCGCGTACACCGCCAGCGCGGCTGCGCTCGCGCTCACCTCCGCCACCGTGCTGCTCTTCGTGCTGCTCGCGAAGCGACGCATTGGACAGAAGATGCCGCGCGCCGCGGCCTTCGCCGTCGTCGCCTTAGTAATCGCGACCGGACCGTTCGCGGTGCGCGCATTGGCTCGCGGGATTGCGCCGCCGCCCGAGGGCGCGTCGTGGGAACTATGGCTGATCTGGAATATTCCACTCTGTCTTGCCGCGACCGCGTTGCTCGTCCTCGCGAGCTGGGCGGGGGGCCGTGCACTCGGCGGACGGCGCGGGGCGCCGATCTGGGTTGGACCAACGATCGCGCTTGTTACAGCGACACTTGCGCCGCTTGTCTGGGAGGCGCCCGGACAATGGCCGGCGTGGTACACGATCCTGTGGGCTGTTTCCGTCGCCGGTGTGGTGCTGGCGCGTCGATCGCACCGCGTGCTGCTTGCGTGCGCCGCCGTCGCGGCTCTCGCTGCGACGACTGTTGTATGGGGAGGCGCATCGCGCGGACGTGTCGAGCTGGCCGAGCGCGACGTGCGCGGGTTGTCGGCGCCCGATGTGTATGGAATCACGCTCGGTGAGCGGCTCGGCAGTGCGATGCAGGGCGATGATCTGCCGCTCACGTCGCAAGCGTTGCTCGATCGATACGTCACCTCGGATCTCGCGTCGTCGGGCTATCCAGTCGAGCTGATGTCGTGGCGTGGGAATCAGCTCGCCGCGATTTTCGCGTCGGCGCCGTTCGACGTCGCGTTCGATACGGTGGCGATGGCCGCGGTCGCCGCGGAGGCACGACACGCGAAGGTGACGACGACGACGCGTGCTGGCGTGTACGGTGTGCGAGTGATCGCCGTGCCGATGCGTGGTGGTGTTGCAACGATTGTCGTCGCGCCCCGGACGCGACTCATCGGCAGTGATGCATACGCGCGGTGGCTGGGGCTCGCGTCGTCAGAAAGCAATGAGCCGCTGTACTCCGTTCAGGTGGTGAGCGACTCGCTCGGAGCACGTGACTCGATCGACTGGCGACGCGTAGGCGGCGAGCTGCATGGCAACTGGCCCGTGCTCGGGCCGTCGGGTCCCGCGCGCGCGCACGTGGAAGTCGATCTGCGTGGACTCGATTCGCTGCTGCCGCGAGGTGGACTGCTCGTGCTCATCGATCTGTTCGTGGTGTCGCTCGTGTGGCTGTTGAGCGCATTCGCGGACGGACGTGTGGGCCGATGGCTGCGAATGCGTCGCCGCCAGATTCGCAGCTATCGCGTGCGGCTCTCGCTTGTGCTGTTTCTTTTCTTCCTCGTACCGGCAGCCGCATTTGCGGTGTGGTCGTGGAAGCAGTTGTCGGACGACGCGCGCGCGTCCCGCCGGCTGCTCGTGACGGAGACGATGCGCGCCTTCGCCGGTGATCCCGCGCAGCCCGATTGGCTGCGACGCGAGGGCAGACGACTCGATACAAAGTTGCTCGCGTACCGAAACGGTGTGCTCATCGACGCCAGCGATTCCGTGTTCGCGGACTTTGCGCCGATGGGACGTCTGCTGCGGACTGACGTCGCGATCGAGCTCAAGCTCGGTGACGAGCTGAGTGCGACGAAGCCGGAGCCGCTCTCCGGCTCGTCGGGCATGCTCGGGTATCGCGTGCTTCCGGGAACGCATGGCTCGATGGTGCTCGCGGCGCCTGCCCGTGTGGACGACTTCATACTCGACCGTCGCGGACGCGACTTGGGCGTGCTCGTGTTGTTCGCAACTGCGCTGGGCGCCGCCGCGGCCCTATGGCTGAGCGCCGTTGCCGCGCGTCAGCTCGCGCGACCGATCGCATCACTTCGCGAGGCAGCGCGCGCGGTTGCGCGCGGTGAGAGCGAGCTGCCGCTCGAAGCGAACGCGGTGTCGGAGTTTCTCCCGGTGTTCACTGCCTTCCGTGCGATGGCGCAGGACTTGGGCGAGAGCAGGGCGGCACTCGTCGAAGCACAGCGTCGGACCGACGCTGTGTTGCGCACCGTCGCGAGCGGTGTGATTGCCGTCGACGAAAATGGACGCGTGATTCTCGCGAATCCGCAGGCCGAGGCGCTGCTTGGTGGAATGCCCGCGCCCGGCGAAGCGATTACACGCGTTGGCGCGCCCGCGATCGTCGCGCGTGTGGCCGCGTTTCTTCACAGCGGAGCGGAAGCAGACGGCTTCGAAATCGAGCGCGCGGGGCGTACGCTGCGTGGCCAGCTCACGTGTCTCGACCGCGGGGGCGCCGTCCTCACGCTCGACGACGTAACGGAGCTCGCGCGCGCGCAACGTGTGCTCGCGTGGGGCGAGATGGCGCGACAGGTGGCGCACGAGATCAAGAATCCTCTCACCCCCATTCGACTCGGCGTGCAGCATTTGCGTCGCGCGCACGGGCGGCCAGAGTTCGAGACGATACTGGAGCAGAATGTGTCGCGCATTCTCACCGAGATCGATCGGCTCGACGAGATCGCGCGCGCATTCAGTCGCTACGGCAGCGCGCCAGAAGAGAGTCCGCCCGCCATTGCCGCGGACATAGCCGCGATCGTGCAGGATGTCGTCGCGCTCGAGACACTTGGCGAGGGAAGCGTGCATTGGGAGTGCGAAGTGGACGGCGAGGTGCCGCCCGCACTCTGTCGCCCGGACGAGCTGCGAGAAGTGCTGCTCAATCTGTTCGAGAACTCACGACTCGCGAAAGCGCACAGCGTGAAGGCGCGCGTGAGTCTCACGAACCACGACGGTGCCGACTGGGTGCGCATCGATGTTGTCGACGACGGAACCGGAATCGCGGAAGATGTGCTGCCGAAAATCTTCGAGCCACACTTCTCGACGCGGACGAGCGGGAGCGGCCTCGGGCTCGCGATTACGCGGCGTCTCGTGGAAGGGTGGGGCGGGCAGGTGTCGATCAAGAGCACGCTCGGCCGCGGAACGACCGTGTGTGTGGAGCTGAGGCCCGCGTAGCTGTTCGCGGAAGCGTTACTCCGTGCCGCCGTGATGCGCGCCGCCAGACTGCCGCATTCGCACCGTCTTGATATTGGTGAACTCGCGCATGCCCACGTCGCTCAACTCGCGACCGTAGCCCGACGACTTCACGCCGCCGAATGGGAATCGCGTGTCGGAGACGACCATGTCGTTGACGAACACGCTCCCTGAATCGATCTCACGCGCAAAGCGCTCACTCTCCACTGCGTCGTTCGTCCACGCGCTGCCCGCAAGGCCGAAGCGCGTGTCGTTCGCGATGCGAATCGCGTCCGTCGCATCGCGTGCGACGAACACGCAGCCCACCGGGCCAAACAACTCATCGCGATAGGCTGGTGAGTCCACTGGTATGTCGGTGATCACCGTGGCGGGGAAGAACGCCGACTTCTTGTCCGTGCGTTCACCGCCGCAAACGACGCGTGCGCCCATCTGCGCAGACTGCGCGACTTGTTTTTCGAGCTCAGCCGCATGTCGCACAGTGGCGAGGGGGCCGAGCTGCGTCGATTCGTCGAGCGGATTGCCGACGCGTAGTGCCTGCATTCCCGCGACGAAGCCGTCGAGGAACCGATCGGCGACGTCGCGATGCACGATGAAGCGCTTGGCCGCGATGCAGCTCTGGCCATTGTTGATAGTACGCGCCTTCACTGCAGTACTGATCGCAAGTGAAAGGTCGGCAGTTGGCATCACGATGAAAGGATCGCTGCCGCCCAGTTCGAGCACGGCCTTCTTCAGCGCTTGTCCTGCCGCCGAGGCGACATCGCGGCCCGCACCCTCGCTGCCGGTGAGCGTCACCGCTGCAATTCGTGGGTCGCCGACGATGCCCGCCACCGATTTGCTGTCGACGATCAGTGTTTGAAACACACCATCCGGCGCGCCGGCACGCTGCACGAGCTTCTCGATCTCGAGCGCGCACTGTGGAACGTTGGACGCGTGCTTCAGCACACCGACATTTCCGGCGACGAGCGCCGGTGCGAGAAAGCGGATGACCTGCCAGAACGGAAAGTTCCACGGCATTACGGCGAGCACGACACCAAGCGGCTGGTAGGCCACGAAGGAATGATGATCCTTGTCTTCGATGCGCTGATCCGCGATGAAGCTGGGACCATGCTCAGCATACCAGTGACACGCCATCGCGCACTTCGCCGCCTCTTCCACCGCCGCGCGAATCGGCTTTCCCATCTCGAGCGTCATGATGCGCCCGATTCGCTCCTTCTCCTCGTCGAGAAGGCCGCCGAGGCGCGCGAGCACAGCCACGCGCTCCTCGACTGATGTGTATCGCCACTGCGGAGCAGCCGCCGCGGCGCGAGCAAGGCGTGCCTCGAGCTCGGCCGACGTGAGCTCGTTGAACTCGGCGAGCGTTTCGCCGGTTGCCGGATTGATCGACTTGAATGTCATGGCGTGGCCCATCTGCAGCGAGCGTGCGCGCGCATCGCGCGACGCACGATTGTCCTACGTTTCCATTCCCTCTTCGCGCCACCAACCCTCGCCAGCATCCTCACTGCCGAAGAGACGCTTCCACCACGGAATGCGACGTTCGCGCTCGAGCACCGCGCCAGCGGCAATGCGCCAGGAGTCCTGCATCTCGGTGGCGTCGATGAACCGGTTCTCCGGTTCCGCGGCAAGACCGCGTTGCAGCCACACACCGATCTCCGGTGCGAAATGCGAGACGTCGAGCGCGCCCGAGAGCTCGCGCGCGAGGATGATCTTGCTGTCATGCTCGCCGAATGGCGGCGCGCCGGAGAGTGCATACGCCACGATCGCGGCAAGGGAGAAACAGTCAGCGGCAGCATCCTGCGGCTCGCCGAGTAGTTGCTCCGGAGGTGAGAACGCGGGCGTGCCGGACGCGCCGGTCGTCTCTTCGCCGGCAGGATTGGCAATGCCGAAATCGGCGACGCGCCACCGCCGGTAGCGATCGATGAGAATGTTCTCGGGCTTGAGATCGCGATGCACGATACCGACGTTGTGCGCCGCGGCGAGTCCGCTCAACACACTGTCGATCTGCGGCGCGATTTCCGCGAGCGTGCGCGCGCCCGCGCGCGTCACGAGATCGGCGACGGACCCGCCTTCCGCGAGCTCCATCGTATACCACGCAACGTCGCCGCGGCTGTCCCAATCATAGATCGGAACGATCGCGGGATGCGCGAGCTGCGCCGCGAGTCGCGCTTCGCGACGAAAGCGCCCGACCGCGCGCTCATCTCGTGCGACGTGCTGGTGCAACAACTTGAGCGCGACTTCGCGTCCGAGCGAGAGATCGCGTACACGCCACACGGATCCGAACGTGCCGGCGCCGAGAGGTGCAAGTACTTCGTAGTCATCGGCGAGCGCCCAGCGCAGACGCACTTCCGGAGACTCACGCGACGCAGCCGGCGTCTCGCCGCTGAGCGTGAGCACTGTGCGGCTGCCGAGTACGCGATCCATCGCGCGAACCATTGCGGCGACGGAGCTAAAACGCTTCTCCGGGTCGGACTGCAGCGCCCGATCGAGAACGTTCGATACCGATGGTGGCACATCGGGACGAACGAGCGACACGGGCGGAATGTCATCGCTCGGCGGAGTCTCACCGGTGAGCGATTGAAAGCAGAGCGCGCCGAGCTGCCATTGATCGCTCGCGGGCGTGGGCGTCCAGCCGTCGCCCCACTCGGGCGGCAACGGCATACCGGTCGTACTGGGCGATAGTCCGTCGGGAATGACAGTGAGCGGAACAGCCCACTGCCACCCGAGCAGCCAGAGGCGGCCCATCGGTGTGGTCCACACTGTGTTCACGGACAGCGCTCCGTGCACACTGCCCGCATCATGCAGATATGAAAGCGTCGAGCCGATCTCGCGCATGACGCGCAGAACCGCAGGCACGTCTTCGGCGCCGGCGCGTATCAGTCGCGCGCCGACGGTTTCGCCGGCGATCCAGCGACGCAGATAACCGGGACCGCGCGGGCTGTCGCCAGACTTCGACCAATAGTGGTATGTCGTCGGCACGGCGGGATGGTTGCGATGCGCAAGTGAACGCGCCTCCGCCTCGAGCCACGTGTAGTGCGTGCTGTCCGGCGCCGTGACGAGCGAGAGCGAGCGTCCGAGTGCATCGATGACTTCCTGCAGATGACGATGCTGCTGCCACAGTCCCTCCGAGCCCCAGTTCCAACCGGGCGGCAACAGCCACTCGGCGAGGTGCTCGGGGAGCGCGAGCGATATGCGCTGCAGATCTCCGGACGCCCGAAGCGGGCGATCCGTGCCAGTGCGTTTCGGCGGAGGTGATGATGTTCGAGTCACGACGTGAAGCTAGCGGACGGGTGGGCCGCAGGAGAGGGACAACGTGTCACGAGTCGTCACATCCGCGATTCAGCGAGCACTTGTTCGGCGGCATGATGCAGAGCTGGCAAAAGCGAAACGTCTGGCAGCACGCTGACTTCCACGATACGCACGCCTAGGGGCTCACCGCTCGCGGGTGCGGCGGAGTGGAGCGACGGCACGTGAATCGTCACGCCCACGATGCGCCACATCGTGCTCGGACGGCTCGTGGTGCCATCACTTTCCACGGTGTCGAGCTGCAGTACCTCGCCGCGCGCAGGTATCACCTCGCTCTGACATTCAGCCAGGAGTTGCTCGCTACGGTCGTGCCGGGTGACTCTTAGAGTGATCGACATCGTCACGTGGTTGAGGTCGGCGCAAAGTTAACGTCGCAAGGAGTCGCGGAGCCAGCGCAACGCGCGAAACCAATCGCGCGTACGCGTCGTACGGATCACTGCACCCAACTGGACGAGGTTCCCATGTGGTTTATCCTGAGCTTTCTCGCATCGACCGTATTGGCGATCCTCGCCTACGCCCAGGCGCGCAACTTCGTGACACGCCGTCTTCGATACGTCGACGCTGTGCAGTCCGCCTTTGCACCGATCATCGCCGGTGTTGCGGTCGCAGTAATCTGCCTTCCTATCGTAGCGTTCCTTCCGCTTGTCGGCATTGGCACGGCGCTGACGCTCGGCCTGGCAGTCGGAGCGGGCGTCGCAGCCGGCGCCCGCGAAGTACGACACAAGCTGCCGGGCTTCTGAGTCGAGGCTGGTTGGGCGGTCCGTCGGAGCGTGGTCGGCAATAATCGCCGCTGCAGTAGATCCCGACACTCGCTCGCG
>JBDUCR010000326.1:0-3182 GCA_040003345.1 bacterium | reverse complement strand
ATGGAATGGTTCGAGTTCTGGAAGTCTGAGCGGATGCAGTGGCATCAGAGTCTTGGACTCGCGCCGGAGCGGCTCAACTATCATCAGCACGAAGGCTCCGAGCTCGCGCACTATGCGCGCGCCGCGTTCGACATCGAGTTCGACTTCGGCGGCACGCTCGGCTTCCAGGAAATCGAGGGCATTCACAATCGCGGCGACTTCGATCTTGGTCGTCACCAGGAGTTCTCGAACAAGAAGCTCGAGTACTTCGATCAGCCGAACAACAAGCGCTATCTGCCCTACGTGATCGAGACGTCGGTCGGCGCGGATCGCAGCACGCTGGCGGCGCTCGTGAATGCGTATCGGGAGGAGACAGTGGAAGGCGAGGAGGAAGGCCGCACAGTGTTGCGGCTGCATCCGTCGCTCGCGCCCATCAAGGCGGCGGTGTTTGCGCTGACGAAGAAGGAAGGCATGCCCGATATGGCGCACAAAATTGCCGACGAGCTGCGTCAGTATTTCCCGGTGGACTACGACGAGACCGGAAGCATTGGCAAGCGATATCGTCGTCAGGACGAAGTGGGAACGCCGTTCTGCATCACGGTCGATACCGAATCGGTGAACGATGGCACTGTGACCGTGCGCGATCGAGACACGCTCAAGCAGGATCGCATTTCGTCCGATGCACTGCGCGCGTATCTCACGGAGCGTCTCCCCGGATGAGTGCGCCGCTTTCGATCGAGCGACTTCGGAAGGACGGTGAGGCGTTCAATGAGCAGCTGTCGCGCGAGTTCTACGAGTCACTGAGCGGGCTCAAGGCAGAAGCGCAGATCCAGCCGTTGTACGAGAAGTTTCGCGCCATCTTCAGCGACGAATCGCTCGAGGTTGCGCGCGAGGCGTTTATGGGAAGTGCGGCTGGAACCGAAGAGCAGCGGTCGGCGAGATTGTTGCTCGACTGGCAGGTCGAGTCGTACAGCAGCAGACAGTTGGCGTCGCTCGACGAGCGCGAGATCGCGTGGGAAGGTGAGACCGTCGTTCAACTGCCGGACGGACGCGCAATTCCGTATCAGCGCACGTCGATCGAGCTTGCGAACAGCACGGATCGACATGAGCGCGCGATGATCGAGACGGCGCGCGCAAAGCTGGTGGAGCATGAGCTCGCGCCAATCAAGCAGGAGCGTTTCCAGCGCGAGCGCGACATCACGGAGTCCATCGGTCTCGCCGACGGCTACAACGCAACGTGGGAGCTGCTGAGCGGCATCTCGTTGACGGGACTGCGCACGGAGTGCGAGGCGTTTCTGCGCGACACGCGGTCGATGTGGGAGGATGTCGCACCTCGCGTCGCACGACGCGTGCTTGGGATGGAGCTCAGCGAAACGACGCGCGCTGATGCGCTCGCGCTCTTTCGTGCTCGCGAGTTCGACGAGTTCTTTCCTGCGCGCGAGATGGAGCCGGCGATTCGGCGTCAGGTCACAGAGATGGGCATCGATCCCGAGGCGCATGGGCGTATCATCCTCGACACCGGCGATCGCGAGGGAAAGCGCTCACGCGCGTTCTGCGCGCCGGTGCGCGTGCCCGATGAGGTGTATCTCGTGCTGCGCCCGCACGGCGGACAGGTCGACTGGAACACGTTCCTGCACGAGCTCGGACACGCGCTGCACTACGCGTACATACGTCCCGATCATCCGATGGAGTTCCGTTTCATGGGGGACAACTCGGTGACGGAGGGGTTTGCGATGTTGTTCGACCATCTGATGCAGGATGCGGGGTGGTTGCATCGTTACACGGGGCTCGACAAGCGCACGTCGCCGGCGTTTCTGCGCACCGCGGGTTTCGAGGAGCTGCATTTTCTACGTCGCTATTGCGCGAAGTTCATCTACGAGACGCAGCTCTACGGTGGTGACCTGCCGTGGGCGTCGCTGCCGGATCTGTACGTCGAGACGCTGACGAGCGCGACGAACTTTCAGTATGCGCGCGCTGATGCATTCGTCGACGTGGATCCGCGGTACTACGCGGCGCGCTACCTGCGCGCGTGGCAGCATCAGGCGCTGCTGACGGAGACGCTCGTCGAAACGTTCAATGCGGATTGGTGGCGGAACCCGAAGGCCGGACCGTGGATGGTCGAGTCGCTGTTCGAGGAAGGGCAGCGAGAGCTCGCGCAGGAGCAGGCCGCGCGAGTGACGGGGAAGACGTTGAGCTTTGCGCCGCTCATTCGGAGCATCGAGAGGATGTTGGGCTAGAGCTTGTGTGGACTATCGCTGCGAAGCGCCTCGGACGGAAGGCGGCGAGCTATTGTTTCTGGCTTTGCTTCGCGGCGTCTATGTGTGTGACGAACACGGCGGCACAGGGGCAGGCCGCGCCATGTCCTTCCATGGTTCCGGGACGTGCGCGGGACAATGTTTTCTTGCCCTGCCAAACAAGTCCGAGTGTCGTTCTCGATCGGGACAACGTGCGTCCAGATTATCCTCTGCAGCTCCGTGACGGCGGTGTAGAAGGGATTGTCGACATACAATTCACCGTCGACACGCTCGGACATGTCGACGAAAAAACGATCGCCATTTTCAAGTCTTCGCACGCTCTGTTTGAAGACGCTGTTCGCAAAGCCCTGCTGCAATGGAACGCCTCGCCTGCACGTCACAATGGCATTCGAGTGCGTCAACTGATGACTCGACTGTTTCGATTCGAGATCGAGAGTTCCTCGAAAGCATGCACGCAGGCGGGAATTCCCTTTGCCGTTGCGCGCGCAGACGAGACGATGGTGATATGCGCCAGGCAGGAGCCCAGTATCCCTCTTGAACTCTTCAGTGACAATGCGCGGCTCACTCGCCGTTTCACCGCTCATGACACTCGCCACTTGCGGCGCAGGAGCTCGAGTCGGTCCGGATCTGCGATACACGTGACAAAATTGGCGCTCATCCGCTGAGCATCATAGACTACTCGCGAACTAGGGAGGAGCCGCGATGCCGAAAGCAGGATCGCGGCTCTTTTATGTCTGTGTTTCCACCTCGGGATCAGGTTCCATGCGCAGTCGCCGAATCATGCAGGGATCCGTGCTTGCTGCTCTCGTAGCGTGCGGCGGTGATTTGTCCACCACGCCGATGCCCGTGACGAAGCCGTTGACGATCGTTTCAGGCGCAAGTGTAACCGACACCGTGGGCGCGCTTCTCCCATTGGCACTCACGATCGAAGCGCGTGTCGCCGGCGTG
>JBDUCR010000201.1:0-33359 GCA_040003345.1 bacterium | reverse complement strand
GTTTGGACTCGTGAGTCGGGCGCTCGGGCTGCCGTCGAACGCGGCGCTGCTGAGCATGGCGACGTATTTCTCTTTGACTGAACTGATCGAAGCGCCGTTCCTATTTCTATGAAGACCCGTTCTCTCTTTCTCGCGCTGGTAATCGCGGGCTCGCGTCTCGGTGCCCAGGCGCCCGCACCGCCTGCGTCGACTCCCGTCGTCGCAACCCATGCGGGCCCGTGCGAGGAATACCCGCCGGGCGACATCGTCACTCCGCACATCACGGACTCTCACTGCCTCGAGTACCCCGGAATACCGAAGTTCTGGGAGCCACACGAGTATCCGCTTCCACGGTGGACGCCGATTCACGTTGGCGGCATCGAGATTGATTTGTCTCCCACGCGCCACGTGGTCATGCTGGCGCTCGCGGCGCTGCTCTGCTGCGTCGTGCTCGTGTCCGCAGCGCGATCCCACGTGCGCCACACGTCCTCTGCGGGACGTCCTAAAGGCGGATTCGCCAATGGCATCGAGGCAATGGTGCTCTACATCCGGCAGGAAGTGGCGATCCCGAATCTCGGGCCGCATGGGGAGAAATACGTTCCATTCATCCTCACGCTGTTCTGGTTCATCCTGTTCGCGAATGTGCTGGGCCTCATCCCGTATGGTTCCACAGCGACCGGGAACATTTCCGTTACGGCGACGCTCGCCATCATCACCTTCTTCATGGTGGAGATCGCAGGCATCCGCGCCAACGGCTTCGGGTATCTCAACACGATCTTCTACTGGAACAAGGAACTGCCTATCGGCGTCCGCGAGTTCATGTTCGTGCTCATGACGCCTGTCGAAATCATCGGCAAATTTTCGAAGCCTTTCGCACTGGCGATCCGATTATTTGCGAACATGACCGCGGGACACATCGTCGTCCTCGGCATGATCAGTCTCATCTTCGCGTTCAAGAACATCTTCATCGTTCCGGCGCCACTCTTCATGGCGACGGCGATCATGGTGCTCGAGCTGTTTGTGTCACTGTTGCAGGCATTCATTTTCGCGCTGCTGGCGAGTGTGTTCATCGGCACGATCAGGGCACATCACTAGCGTCGGAAAATCCGTAGCTGGCGAACAGCGTTACGGGACGTCGCTCACCCGCAACGCGTAGTACTCGGCCGAGCGGCCGGGGAATTCCGTTGAGACCTGGGGTCTCGGTGACGGATGGCGGGCAAGACTGCCGCGGGCGCTGACGTTCACGTTTCGTACTGATTTGGAGATAGACAATGGTTCATTCGATTCTTCCTCTGTTGCAGGCGGCGAACGAAGCGGCCGGCACGAATCCGAAGGGGCTTATCGCGATCGGCGCGGGTCTCGCGGCTGGCCTTGGCGTAATCGGCGCGGGCATCGGCATCGGCCGCATCGGTGGTCAGGCTGTCGAAGGCATGGCGCGGCAGCCCGAGATGGCGGCGCGTATCCAGATCGCCGGTATCATCTTCGCAGGACTCATCGAGGCGGCAGCGTTGTTTGCGGTCGTCATCGGCTTTTCGATGGCCACCAAGATTTGATGTCTTCGGTGGATCGGCGCCCCGGGGCGCCGATCCACTTCTTCCCATCCTTCGATTTCCAATGCGCACTCTGTGTCGTTCCTTTGCTCTCCTCGCTTTCCTTGCCGTGCCGGCGGCGGCGCAGGAAACAGAAGTAAAGAAGAGTCTCTTGGAGCCCAGCTACGGGCTCATGGTCTGGACGCTGCTGATCTTCGCCATTCTCGTTTGGATCCTGTCAAAGTACGCGTTCGGTCCGATCACGAGATCGGTGGAAGCGCGAGAGAAGGCGCTCGAGGACGCGATCAACGACGCGAAGCGCGATCGCGATGCGGCCGCCGCACTTCTCGCGGAGCATCGCGCGGCACTCGATGCATCACGTGCCGAGGCGCAGAAGATCATCGCTGACGCGCGCGTCGCTGCAGAGCGCGTCCGCTCCGAGCTCGTCGAGCAGGCGCACGCAGAGCAGGCGAGTATGCTCGCGCGCGCGCGGCAGGAGATCGAGAACGAGAAGACGCGTGCAATCGCCGAGCTTCGTAAGGAAGCCGTCGATCTCGCGATTGCCGGTGCGTCGAAGGTGATCGAGAAAGACCTCGATCAGAAGAGCAACCGCGAGCTGGTCGAGAAATTCCTCGCGAGCGTGTCGCCGAAGACCGTCACGGCGAGTCGCTGAGTCATGAACGACACCACGATCGCGCGGAATTACGCGGAGACATTGCTGGCTCTGGCGAGCAAGGCGAACGACCTGCGTGGCTGGGGAACGATGATCCTCGATCTCGCCGATGCGATGGGACAGAATCCCACGCTGCGCCTGTTCCTCGAGTCGCCGCGCGTGGGTGCGGCGGAGAAGAACGCAGTGCTCAGCGCGGCGTTCAAGGACGTGATGCCGAGGAATTTTCTGCGCTTTCTGCAGTCGCTCGTGTCACATCGCCGGCAGATGTTGATTCCGGACGTCGCGCGTGAATATCTCGATCTCGTGGATGCTGCCGAGGGTCGCATTCATGCGCGCGTGACCGTGGCGCGTGAGACGCCGGATGAAGAGAAGTCGGCGATCGCGAAGCAGTTGTCGCATCTGTTCGGCAAGGATGTCATCCCGCATCTCTCGATCGATCCCGCCATCATGGGCGGAGTGATCGTGCACGTTGGTGATACGGTGCTCGACGGATCGGTGCGCAAGCGGCTCATGTCGCTGCGGCGGAAAATGCTGGTGGGATAGGTGATAGGATTGGCGGATAGATGGAACGGATGACTCCGGGCGACATCGAGCAAGACAAGGCCGCGTGATTGCGGCCTTTTTCCATTCCCGTCGGCCGTCGGCCGATCGGAGCACGAGCCTGCAGGGTACAACGTCTCACCCGGGCGGGGCATATATAGATGGAGTCTCGACGTTCCCTGCTTTCCAAGCCATACGGAGCACCCGCATGACGCGTCTCATCCGCGTACCGACCCGGCTGTCCCTCCTCGCGTTCACATCGCTGCTCGCCTTCGGCTCGCTTGGCGCGCAACAAGCCATCGAGGCCGACAAGGCGCTGCTTGCAACGGAGCGCTTCGTGAAACCGCCTGAGGAAGTCGCGAAGCTCGTCGCTGCACCACGGCAGCTCAACTCCACGCTGACGCAGCAGAGTCCTGACCACAGACATTTCCTCGTGCTGCACGGCGACGGACTTGGCAACGAAGCAAAGTTCGCTAAGCCGCATTACTACTTTGGCGGGCTGCAGGTGGACTACAAGGCGAACCGCGTGCGCCAGTTTACGACGCGTGGTCAGGCGAACATCGAGATCGTCGATGCGGAGACAGGTACGCACACGACGGTGCAGGCGCCCAATGGCGCGAGTGTCTCGTCGCCGACATGGTCGCCCGACGGCTCGAAGCTCGCGTACTTCGCGAATTTCGACGACGCGACGTACGTCTATGTCGCTGACGCGAAAAACGGCGCGTCGCACCGAGTGAGTGAACGAGCCGCGCTTCCCGTTATCGCCACGACGATGGACTGGGCGCCTGACGGAAGCGCCGTGTACGCTGTGCTGATTCCCGAGTCGCGCATGGCAATGCCGAAGGAGCCGGCAATGGCGGAAGGACCGGTGATGCGACTGACCGGTGGTCAGAAGAAAAAGACTCCGACGTATGCGAGTCTGATGCAGACGCCGCTCGAGAAGGCACAGCTCGAGTATTACACGACGGGCCAGCTTGCTCGCATCGATCTCAAGAGCGGAGTCAAGCCGATTGGCGCGCCGGCGATGATCGAGAGCGTCGATGTGTCACCCGACGGCAAGTATCTCCGGGTGTCGGTGATGCAGAAGCCCTTCTCGTATCTGGTTCCGGTTGCGTCGTTCGGGTCGCAGGAGCAGATGTGGACGAGCGATGGCAAGCTGGTGACGACGTTGACCAGGCGCGCAATGCGCGAAGGCACGAATGGCGATGACGCCGGTGGACAGGGCGGCGGTGCCGACACCACTGGTCGGCGCGCATTCGCATGGACGCCGGACGGTGGACTCGCGTTCCTGATGCAGGATCCCGCGCCGCGTCGCGGCCGTGGTGCGGCAGCACCGGTACCAGCTGATAGCGCCGATGCCATGCCGAGTGACAGCGCGCGCGCTCCGCGTCGCAAGGATCACCTGTACACTCTTGCCGCGCCGTTCGACTCCGCGTCGGCGAAGGCGCTGGTCGAGAGCGACAATCGCATTGCGGGATTCGTCTTCACGACCGATGCGAAGTCGGTGCTGCTGAGTGAAAGTGCGAATGGTGTGACGCACACGTATGCCGTTGCGCTCGCGGATCCGACGAAGAAGCACACGATTTTCCGCGCGCGCGGTGCGCAGGCGGGATTCGGTGGTGGCCGAGGATTCGGTGGGGGCGGTGGTGCGCCTGCGGGTGGTGGTCGTGGTCCGGGTGCTGACGACGGGTTCTATTCGAATCCGGGCTCGGTGGTACTGCGACAGAATGGAGGTGAGCGTCTCGCGCTCGTGAGCGACGACGGAAAGAGTGTGTTTCTCGAGGGCACGCACTACGCGCAGGATGCGCAGGCGACGGCGCCGCGCACGTTCGTCGACAAGGTGGACCTCACGACGGGCACGAAGGCGCGGCTGTTCGAGAGCGACACCTCCGCGTACGAGAGCACTCCCGTCCCTGTGGACGACGATTTCAATCGTTTCGTCGTGATGCGCGAGACCGAGAAGGTTGTTCCCGACCAGTGGCTTCGCGATCGGACGAACGCGCAACTCAAGCGGCTCACCGAGAACAAGGACGTGACGCCCGACGTGACGAACATGCCGCGCAAGACGCTGCAGGTCACGCGCGCTGACGGGAAGAAGTTGTGGGTCAACATCACGTTTCCACCGGGCTATCGTGAGGGAACGCGACTGCCGGCGATGTTCTGGTTCTATCCGTACGAGTATACGGATCAGGATTCGTACGAGCGGACGAAGCGCAACTTCAACAAGCACAAATTCCCGACGGCCGGTCCGCGCTCGATGGAGATCATGGCGACGCAGGGGTATGCGGTCGTACAACCGGACATTCCGATCTTCGGAACGGCAGGCCGGTTGAACGACAACTACGTGTATGATCTTCGCAACGGGCTGACGGCGGTGATCGACGAGCTCGATCGGCAAGGTATCATCGATCGCCAACGTCTTGGGATCGGCGGACACTCGTATGGAGCGTTCAGCACCGTGAACGCGATGGTGAATCTGCCCTTCTTCAAGGCGGGCATCGCGGGCGACGGCAACTACAATCGCACGTTGACGCCGAACGGATTCCAGAGCGAGCGTCGCGATCTATGGGAAGCGCGCGAGACGTATCTCGCGATGTCGCCATTCCTGAACGCGGATCGGCTCACGGGGGCGCTGCTGATGTATCACTCGCTCGAAGATCAGAATACGGGGACGGATCCGTCGAACTCGATTCGGCTGTTCCACGCGTTGCAGGGTATGGGCAAGCAGGCGTCGCTCTACATGTATCCGTACGAGGATCACGGACCGCTGATTCAGGAGACGTTGCTCGACCAGTGGGGGCGGTGGGTTGCGTGGCTCGATCTGTATGTGAAGAATGCCGGCAAGGCTCCAGAGAAGGTTGCGGCTCTGGTTCCCTAAGAGCGATGGACGTTGGACTTGCGTTGAACGAGACGAGGAACGGATCTCACGGATTTTACTGATTTGACGGATCGCATCTTTGTGCGCGGCAGTCATCCTTGCAGCAGCAACGAAATACTCTTCTTAGAATGTGCGCTGGCCTGACATTTGTGCGAGGGACGTCCTGAGGCACGATCCGTGTCCATCCGCAATATCCGTAAGATCCGTTCCTTAATTCATTCCGTGACACGATTCTCCAACGCCTGCTCCATCGCCTGCTCCATCGCCATCATTCGAACGAAAGAGCCGCCGCCGTGGAGATGCGCGTCGCGCGGAACGCTGGCCAGGCGCACGACACGATCGATACAACGACGACCACCGCAAGCCACTGAACGACGCCCGTCAGCTCTGGTAGCAGAGTGACGGGCGTCTTCAGCATGATATGGCCAAAGGCCTGCTCGAGTGCGACGCTCATCGGCATCGAGAGTGGTAACGCAAGCGCCCAGCTCAACAACGCGATCACCAGTCCTTCGATCTGGATCATCGCGAGGATCGAGCTGTGCGGTGCACCGATTGCCCGTAACACGCCGATCTCTCGCGTGCGCTCGAGCACCGCAAGACTCATCGTCGACGCGAGACCAAGTCCGCCCACGACGATCATCAGAAGTGACATATTCCCGAGAAAGCCGGCCACCATGAGTATGTGATCCTGGACTACTTCCCGCTGCGCAACCATCAATTGCGCCGTCGACACTTCGAAACCCCTGTCAACGAGCCGAGCGCGCACGCGACGAATCAAGTCGGCCTGCGCGATACGCCCCTCCGTTGCCGCGGACGCCACCACGACATTCGCGCCGCCATCTCCGGTCATTGGTGCGAGAACCTCCCGCGACGCATACGCCGCAGGAGACAAACCGGTCTCCGTGATACCAACGATGGTCCACGCCGTCGCTCTGCCATTCACCATCAGTGACACAGATTTGCCGACGTCGAACGTGTGATCGTCCTGCGCCAGCGCACGATTGACCAGGAGCTCGTGACCACTGGCGCTAAGAGGGCGACCGCTATCGACGTGCATCACGAGCATCGACGACGCCGTGGGCGCCGCCACAATCGGAAACGATGTACCGAGCAGCCCGTCAGCACGACCAACGGACGCGCGTACGCTCGTCCATGCTTCGGACCGTGCTACACCGGATACGCTCGCGACGACGGCGACGATACTGTCGGCCGGATACTGCTGTGCCAGACGGAAGGTCATGTCGAAACGCTGCGACGCGAACAACAGATCCACCGAGCTGATGATCGACGAACGCAGGTTCACCGCGCCGAGATAGACTGCCCCTCCAGTCGCGAGCGTAGCAAGTGTGAGGAACATGCGCTGTCGTCGTCGAAATGCGTTGCGCAGCGAGAGCAACAGCGGACGACTGATTCCGGTAGATCCCGACAAGAGACGCGACGCATTACTCTCGCCGCGCGCAGCGATGCCAGAGTCGCGCAACGCGTCGCCGACGGGGATGCGGCATCCGCGTGAAACGGGAATCGCCGCCGCAGCGACCGGAAGCAACACGCCGACCGCAAGCTGAATCGCGAATGACCACCATGGGATGCTGAACGCAGCGACATCGAAGTTCAGAATACCAGCGGTGAACTCGGCGTACAGGCGCCCCAATATCGCGGCGATGGGAATGGCGATTGCCGAGGCCAGGATGCCGAGCATCAGCGCGAGTCCGAGATACATCGCGGAGAGCTGGCCGGCACGCGCGCCAATGGCTTTCATGATGCCGATCTCGCGCACCTGCCCCGTGAGCATCGCCGCCACGAGATTCACGACGAGAACGCCGCTCAGCAACAACGCGAGCATGCCGAAAGCTCCCTGGGTGAAGAGCAGCGAGTCAATCTGCGCGGCGTGAATGTGACGACCGGGCGTCGGCACATCGATGCTAATGACTCGACGTCCCGTGTGTGTGACGACGCTGGCAACGTCAGCGGCGATCCGACGAATACCTTCGCGGTCGAGCGAGCGGTCGCGCACGACGATCTGAAGCTGATTCAGCGACGAGGGCGCGCCGAGTTGCGCCAGAGTCGCAGGCGTGGCGAACAGATAGACGACATGCTCCATCCATCCTGGTGCGAGGCCAACGTCACGCGCGATTCCCGAGATGGGCAGCGTGAGCGGACGCCCATCGCCGACCGTGATGCCAACCGAGTCACCGACGCCGAGCTCAGCGAATTCGACGGAGGAGTGCTCGATCACCAGAGCGCCGTCGCGTGGCGGCCACTCGCCGGACGCCGGCTTGATCACGCCGATGCGGCCCGTCGCGAAGTCATCGCGCGCGCTGAGCACGGCTGTGCGCGTACCGCCGTTCGTCTGAACGCTGGCCGTGAGCACGCGCCGCGCCTCCGCGCCGGCGATCGCGGGTAGTGCGCGGACGCGGGCGAGAAGTTGTGCGTCGACAGAATCCGTGCGCAGTGTCGCCGATGCGGGATTACTCTCTCGGAACTCGCCGCGCGTCGCGCGTCCGAGCAGTGACCATGCGTCGAGCACCGAACCGGCGCCGACGATTCCGATGCACACGGCAAGGACGACGAGACTCGTACGCGCTTTGTGCAGCCAGAGATCGCGGAAAACCTTGCGCCACCGGGGCTCAAGCAAAGGCAGCTTCCGTCGCCACAACTCTTCCATCCGCCAACGTGATCGTGCGCGTCGCGAAACGCTCGGCGCTCCGCTCATGCGTTACCATGACGACCGTCTGGCCGTGGCGCACGAGGTCGCCGAGTAGCTCGAGCATCGTGTCAGCGGTCCGCGAATCGAGATTGCCAGTCGGTTCGTCGGCGAGCAGCACGGATGGCGCGTTGGCCAGTGCGCGAGCAACAGCGACGCGCTGCTGCTGTCCGCCAGACAGCGTCGATGGATGTTTGTCGGCTTGATCGGCGACGCCGAGTTTGTCGAGCAGCGCGAGTGCTCGGCTACGTCGCTCCCTCGCCGGCCACGTGTGGCAGAAGTCCATCGGCAACATGACGTTTTCCGCCACCGTGAGTGTGGGAAGGAGTTGAAAGAACTGGAACACGATGCCGACGGTGCGCCCGCGCCATGGTGACATCTCTCGTTCGGAGAGAGTGTGCACGGCCGTGTCGCCGACGAAGACTTCTCCGCGCGTTGGCCGATCGATGCCCGCCAGCAATGCGAGCAGTGTCGACTTGCCGCTGCCGGACTGGCCGACCACCGCGACGAACTCTCCCTGATCGATCGTAAGAGTGACGTCGGCGAGTGCGGTGAATGCTCCGGCCGCCGCGGGAAAAACCTTCGTGACATCGCGCAGAACGATGAGGGGAGTTGTCATGCTGTCACGATACGTGTGCATCGCCGACGAGCGCGATGGGGCGCTGCACCGTTCGACGTACTGACGACGCGGTTGGGCGAAAAGTGAGTCGCCTGCTCCATATACCGGCGTACGATTACCTCCTGACATCACTGACAGGGAGGACACCGCATGCTCGCTCGATCGACCCTTGCTCTCATACTCCTGACCGCACCGCTCCAACTGCATGCTCAGCACGCCGGTGGCGCGCAATCCGTGCGAATGCCGCCGAGCGAGGTGGCGCAGTTCGCGTTTCTCGTCGGTGAGTGGGAGTTGAGCGTACATCCCGCGATGCCGAGTCTCATCGCCAAGCTGCACGGCGTGCCCAAGCTCGTCGGCACATGGAAAGGATGGCGTGCCTTCGACGGTTTCGGTATCGAGGACGAGATGCGCATCACGGATGAATCGGGCAATCCGCGGGCGCTCTCGCATGCGATGCGCTACTACGACGCCAGCACAAAGCGGTGGAGCACATCGTCACTCGACGTCTATCGCGGCGCCTTCACGGCATCCACGGCGGAGTGGCGCGATGGGACGATGACGGTGATGTCGCACGGGACGAATGGAGAGGGAAAGCCGACCGTCTCGCGAGCGAAGTACTACGACATCACCCCCACGAGCTTTCGCTTTCGTCAGGATCGCCTGTCCGACGACGGCAAGAGCTGGACGGAAGGCGTGTTGACCATTGACGCCAAGCGTGTGGCCGCCGTCGCGCCGCGCTGATACCGTTCAGCATGTCACGACGCACGGTCTGGATACAACTGCTGATCGGATGGCTACCCGTCTGGGCACTGTTCGCGTCGCTGATTCTCGCTGCACACGCAGGCGCGACTGCCGTGACCGCGACGATGGTGGCGTTGCGGATGATTCTGGCCGCCGCGCTGCTCGCCATCTTCGTGCAGCGCTTCACGGAACGGCGTCCGTGGCCACGTCCCATGCGAGCGTCGTTTGTATTGATGCACGTGGCGGGCGCGATGGGTTTCGCGATCACGTGGATGCTGATCAACACCCTCACCGAGCATGTGCAGCACGGCGGGGCGCTGCGCTCGCTCAAGTACGGAGTGGCCGGCTACTTCATGCTCGGCGTCTGGTTGTACATCATGATCGCTGGCGTATCGTACATGTCCGTTGCGACGGAGCGCGCGGCGCGGGCGGAAGCGAACGCTGCGCAATCGCAGCTCGCGGCGTTGCGTTCGCAACTGAACCCGCACTTTCTGTTCAATGCGCTGCACACCGTCGTGCAGCTCATTCCGCGTGAGCCTAAACGGGCAACGCAGGCCGCGGAGCTGCTGGCCGGTCTGCTGCGAGGCACGATTGAAGAGGATCGTGATCTTGTTCCAATGGCGGACGAATGGTCGTTCGTCGAGCGATACCTCGAGCTCGAGCGACTTCGGTTCGGCGATCGACTGCGCGTGAATGTCGAGATGAGCGACGACGCACGCGGTGCCCTGATTCCACTCTTCGCCGTTCAGACGCTCGTCGAGAATGCAGTGCGCCATGGCGCGGCGCCGAGGGTGGAGGCGACGACGCTTTCGGTGCGTGCGTCGACGGACAATGGAATGCTCACTGTGACGGTGCGCGATTCGGGCGACGGAGCGAGCGCTTCGGACGTGAGCGGCAAGGGCACGGGACTCAAGCGCCTGCGCGAACGGCTCGCGGTGTTGTACGGTAATGACGCGCATCTCGACGTCGCCAACGAGGCAACCGGCGGCTTTCTCGCGTCGCTGGTCATTCCGCGTACGGTGGCGGAGCCGTGACCATCACCGTCGTGATTGCCGACGACGAGCCGATCGCGCGCGATGGACTCCGCGACATGCTCGCGGAAGTCGAATGGCTGCGCGTCGTTGGAGAGGCGTCGAATGGACTGGCCGCCGTCGAGGTGATCAACACGTTGCAACCAGAGCTCGTGTTCCTCGACATTCAGATGCCCGGCCTGCTCGGAACCGACGTACTCGGACGTGTGAGTCATCAGCCATTCGTCGTCTTCACAACGGCGTATGCGCAACATGCGGTCACGGCGTTCGAGCTCGGTGCCCTCGACTACATCCTCAAGCCCTTCGGGGCAGAGCGGTTGGCGAAATGTCTGGAGCGAGTGCGAGCCGCATTCGGTGAACCGAATACGCTGTCCGCATTCAGCCGCTTGCGTGAGGCATTGAGCAATGGGCCGATGAGCCGGTTGTTCGTACGAGCGGGAGGAGGAATCGTTCCGGTTGTTGTCGCAGACATCGCGTGGCTCGAGTCGTCGGGCGACTATGTGACGGCGCACGTCGGGCGCAGCCGATACATGCTGCATCTTGCGCTGAGTCGTCTCGAAGCGAGACTCGACCCAACGCGATTCGTGCGCATTCATCGCACACACATCGTGAATCTCGATCATGTGCTGGCGTTCAAGGCGGCGGGTCGAGGGCGATTGGTCGCAGAGCTCGATGACGGCGCGACGCTGGTGGTGAGCCGGGAGCGCGCGAAGGAGTTGCGCGTGCTTGGCGTCTAGCGCGGGCAGTCGAGCCTCTACTGGTCGCCGAGGGGTGAGGCGGCGATATTGTCTCACCCCGACTGACATCTTCCTTCCAGACCCAACGCCATTCATGAGTGGACGCACCGAGGTTCGCCACGTTCCCAAGCCGTGGGGACACGAGACGATCTGGGCGGCAACCGACCTGTACGTCGGAAAGATCCTTCACATCAACGCAGGGCAGAAGCTTTCCGTGCAGTATCACGTGCAGAAAGACGAGACCGTCTACCTGCTGGCAGGAGAGTTGAAGTACTGCGTCCAGCTGGAAGGGACGGATCGGCCCATCGACATGCAGCTCAAGGTGGGCGAGGCGTTCCGCATTACGCCGAACACGATTCACTACATGGAGGCTGTCACGGACTGCGACGTGCTCGAGGCGAGCACACCGCATCTGGATGACGTCGTCCGCCTCCAGGACGCCTACGGACGCGAGGGAACGAGCGCACCATGAAAGTCATCATTCCGCTGGCCGGAAAGGGAACGCGGCTTCGGCCGCACACGCATCTGGTCCCCAAGCCGATGCTCAAGATCGCCGGCAAGCCGGTTATGGCGTACATCCTCGAGGATCTCGAGAAGCTCGGCAATGTCGACCAGGTGGTCTATATCACTGGTCATCTCAAGGAGAAGGTCGAGGCATACACGAAGAAGCAGTTCGCGAAGCTGCCCGCCGTGTTTGTCGAGCAGACGGTACAGGACGGTACGGCGGGCGCGGTGAAACTCGCGCAACCATACGTCGATCGCGATGTCCTCATCATCTTCGTCGACACGATTTTCGAGACCGATCTCTCGGTGATCAAGACCACCGACGCCGACGGCATCATCTGGGTGAAGGAGGTCGACGACTATCAGCGATTCGGCGTCGTCGTCACGGACAAGGACGGCAACATGACGCAGATCGTCGAGAAGCCGAGCACGCCGATTTCCAAGCGGGCGAACATCGGACTGTACTACATCAAGAACTGGAAGCTGCTGTACGAGGGAATCGATCACGTCCTCACGCAGCCGCAGAACAAGGGTGAGTACTATCTCACCGATGCGTTCCAGTACATGATCGACAAGGGCGCGAAGATCAAAGTCGTCGACGTCGAAGGGTGGTATGACGCGGGCAAGCTCGACACCCTGCTCGAGACGAATCGCATTGTGCTCGACAAGGGTGCGGCGCGTCGGCCCAAGTCAGTGCCGGATGGCGTGACGATCCATGATCCTGTCTACATCGAGGACGACGTCACGCTCGCGAGCTCGACGATCGGGCCCAACGTGTCACTCGGCGCCGGCAGCACGGTCGAAGGCTCGACGCTTTCCGATACCATCATCGGAAAGAACGGCAAGGTGAAGCGCTCGACGCTCACGAATTCGCTCATCGGCGATGAAGTGACGATCGAAGGGTTGACGGGCGAGCTGACGGTCGGCGATCACTCCGAGATTCGCGGCACGGGCTGAGGCGCCGGAATCGGCGCCGTCATGTAGATTGTCACGTCTTGACAATCAAGATGAAGATGCGTAGCCTCGACGTGTCACCACACGCGAGGCCACGTGGAGCAGCCCAACACTGACGTGATCCAGGGTACGCTGGACATGCTCATCCTCAAGGCACTGAGCCTCGAGCCGATGCACGGATTCGGCATCGCGCGACGCATCGAGCAGATCTCGCGCGGTGTCTTCAAGGTCAATTCCGGCTCGCTGATGGTCGCGTTTCAGCGAATGGAGCGAGGCGGCCTGCTCGACGCCGAGTGGCGACAGACGGAAAATGCGCGTCGCGCGAAGTTCTATCGGCTCACGGCGGCGGGCAAGAAGCAGCTTGGCGTCGAGACGGCGGACTGGGCGCGTCGCTCGGCAGCGGTGGCGCGACTGCTCCGCGCTGAGGCATGAGCGCATGACACTCACGTCAGTGTGGCGGCACCTCGTGCGCGGCGTGCGCAGGCTCGCTCGCCCCGCCGAGGCCGACCAGGATATCGCCGACGAGCTGCAGCATTTCCTCGATCAGGCCACCGAAGGACATGTGGCCCGTGGTCTGACCCGCGACGCGGCACGTCGCGCCGCACAACTCGAAGTGGGCAACCTCACGGGTGTGCGTGAGCGTGTGCGTGCATCGCTGTGGGAGAACGCCGTCACGACGCTCGCGACTGATCTCCGCTATTCGGTACGCATGCTCCGCCACAGTCCAGTGTTCACCGTCATCGTGGTGCTCGTCATCTCACTGGGTGTGGGTGCGGTGACCACGATCTTCAGCGCGGCTAACGCGCTCCTGCTCACGCCATTGCACGGTACGTCAGATCCTGCGCGTCTCGTGGGCATCGATCGCATCGAGAGCCGCGGGAACGGCGGTATGCAGGCATCGTATCCCTATTACACGGTGATTCGGGACCGGACGCGCACGCTCTCGGGCGTCGCGGTGTGGGCGAAGACGAATCTCACGATCGCTGCCGACGGCGCTGGCCACACAGTGTACGGGAACGTCGTGAGCGGAAACTACTTCTCCGTACTCGGCGTCCATCCGGCTCTCGGCCGCTTCTTCCTGCCGGAGGAGGACTCGGTGCCGCTCAAGTATCCCGTCGTCGTCGTGTCGCACGATTTCTGGCGCGTCTCGCTGGGAGGAGACAGCAGTGCGATCGGACGGATGGTGCGCGTGAACGGCACGATGTTCACGCTGATCGGTGTCACTCCAAAGGGGTTCAATGGCGTGTTCAAGCCCATCGTGACGTCTGCGTGGGTGCCGCTGATGATGCAGCGAATCGTCCGTCCACCAGGCAGCATCCTCGATAGCTCGTCGGTGAGTTGGCTCTGGATGTTCGGACGGATGAAGGACGACGCGAGCGCGGATGGCGTCCGGCAGGATCTCGTCGCAATCACCGCCGAGCGTATCGCGGAGGGTGTCGAGCCCGAGTGGATGCGGCACAACGACGGTATCCGCCTCATCGGCCTGACGGGACTGCCGGATGATGCACGCAAGGTGATGCTCGAATTCATGGGTGTGTTGTTCGTCGTCGCGGCGCTCGTACTGCTCATCGCCGGTGTCAACGTTGCGGCGATGCTGTCGGCGCGGGCGGTCGCACGACGGCACGAAATGGCGATTCGCGTCGCGCTGGGCGCCGCCCGGTCGCGGCTGGTGGGCCAACTGTTGACGGAAACGCTGGTGCTGTTCCTGCTCGGCGCGCTGAGTGGGTTGGGTCTCGCCTTCGTTGCGACGCGGATGCTCGAGCACATTCCACTGCCGGGAGGCGAGCCGCTCGTGCTCGAACTCTCGCCAGACATCCGGGTGTTGGGCTTCGCGCTCTTTGTGGCGCTGTTCACCGGTGCGGTGTTCGGCCTCTCGCCGGCGCTGCAGGCGGCGCGCTATGACATCAACTCGCGACTGCGTGCCGACTCGCGGAGTGGATCGGGGCGCCAGCGCATCGTCAGCAACGCGCTCGTCGTCGGACAGCTTGCACTCTCGCTCGTGCTGCTCGTGTCAGCCGGATTGCTGCTGCGTGCGCTGCAGCGCGGCCAGCGCGTGGATCCACAGTTCGACATGAGTGGTGTCACGACGTCGGCGCTCAAGTCCGCGTCGTGGGGATACGACGACACGAAGTCGCGCGCATTCTCACGAACCTTACGCGAGCGAATTGCAGCACTGCCGGGCGTCACACACGTGTCTTACGCGAACGCGTTGCCACTTCAGTGGGATAACAGCAACAGGTACATCAGGCTCGACGACGCGCCCGTGTCGGCACGTAAGAACGACGGCACCACGCGTATTCGTTCGGGAATCGTGGACGTCGACTACTTCGATGTCCTGAAGATTCCCGTGATGGCGGGACGCGTATTCGCGAAGAGTGACGATGAGAACGCGCCACGCGTCGCCGTCGTGAACGAGACGCTGGCGCGAAAGCACTGGCCGAACGGCAGCGCCGTCGGCCACACGTTCGAGTTCGACGGAAAGGCCATGACCATCGTTGGTGTCGCGCACGATTCGAAGTATGCGACACTCACGGAGGAAACTCCGGAGCTGGCGTATTTCGCGATTGCGCAGGAGTGGCCTGAGGAGCAGACGCTGATGGTGCGCACGACCGGAGCCGCGCAGCCACTGGCGTCCGCGATCCAGAGCATCGTCCGGTCGATCGATCCCGGGCTGCCGCGCCCCACCGTCGTCAGTCTCAAGGAGGCGACGAGCTCCATCCTGCTGCCACAGCGCGTCGCTGCATTCGCAACAGGAACGCTCGGCGCTCTAGGCTTGCTGCTCGCGACAGTCGGCCTCTACGGCATCATCTCGTACTCGGTGAGTCGCCGGTCGCGCGAGATCGGCGTCCGCATGGCGCTCGGCGCGCGTGCATCGGACGTTCAGCGGATGGTGGTCGCCGGCGGGATGCGGCTTGCAGGTGTCGGTGTCGTCATCGGACTGTTGCTGGCGGTGGGAGCGTCGCG
Source organism: bacterium (assembly GCA_040003345.1). Taxonomy (GTDB): domain Bacteria; phylum Gemmatimonadota; class Gemmatimonadetes; order Gemmatimonadales; family Gemmatimonadaceae; genus AG11. The sequence continues at coordinate 17,506 of JBDUCR010000201.1, read as the reverse complement.
TCTGCTCGTCGCGTACCTCTACGGCGTAAGTCCGCTCGATGCGCCGACATTTGCCGCGACTTGTGTGCTCTTCATCTCGGTCGCGTTTCTCGCGAGCTACCTGCCGGCGCGACGGGCGGCGGCAGCCGATCCGCTCGTGGCTCTCCGCGCCGACTAAGTGTACTCGATCGCAGATCGGCTCAGCCGACGTCAGTGGCCGATCAAGTCGAACTTGACGTTACCGATGCCGTAGTCGCGCCAGCTGGAATAGTCGAAGTGCCACCACTCCGAGGGATTCACAAGAAAGCCCTCGCCAACCATTGCGTTGCGCAAGAGAGCGCGATGCCAGCGCTGCAGTGATGTGCCGCCAGGATATTCGGCGTATGCACGACCGGTGCTCTCGTCATACGTGCTCGGCATCTCGATCGGCTGGCCAGTCGCGAGGTCGAACAGCGTGAGGTCGACGGCGGCACCTCGGTTGTGCTTCGAGCCCTCGGCGGGATTCGCGACGAGCCAGCGTTTGTCGACTGGTGTGGCGTCCCAAAACATCTTCGTCACATACCACGGGCGATACGCATCGTGAATGAGCAGTCCGTAGCCGAGGGTGCGGAGCTTCTGATTTGCTCGTACGACGGCTTCGGCGGCGGGGCGCTGCATGAAGGCGCGCGCCTCGTCGTAAAATCTGGTGCCGAGAAAGTTGTTGGTGGTCGCGTAGCGAATCTCGAGTCGAATGGTGGGATCGAGTGCAGTGAGCTCGACGAGATTCGTCTTGCGCGCGGGAGTGGGTTCAGCCGGCGGGGATGCAGCGAGCGCGTCGCGTCGAATGTCAACGATGCTGCGGACCGGCGTGACCTGGAGCTGATTGCTGCCCTCTTGCGGCCCAACCTCGCGGCGTGTGAGGTGAAGCTCGGCGATGGTCGTCGGCAGGATTGCGCGGCGCGTTCGCGTTGCACTCGCGGTGTCGACGAGCCAGAGGCGTGCGCTGTCCTCGATGACGAAGACGATACCGCGGTTGCTATCGTATTCGCCGACGATGTTTCGAAACTGATTCGCTGCGCCGGGCTTCGTGCCGGGCAGAAGCGTTGTCGCCTTGGGCGGCGCCTGCAGCGTCGGTTGCGGGCGCGGTGTGGGCGTTGTCGTCGCACATGCGGCGAGCGTCGCGAACAGCGAGATCGATAAGACTCGGGAACGGGCGTTCGGCATCTATTGCATTCGTGGAGGATCGCGAGCGGTTATGTGCAGGTCTTCGACTCGCTTCGCTCGCTCAGGTCGACAGGGTTTGGCTGAGTCCTGCTGCGGCAACGAGCACCGTCAACGCACGCGCGACGCCGAGTGTTCCGTCGGTGTTGTCGTACCACTCGGCTGAGGTGTGGACGCCGCCACCGCGGCCGCCCGCGCCGATCGCAATCGCCGGTACGCCGAGACTGATCGGAACGTTTGCGTCCGTCGAGGCGATTGCGAGCTCCGGCGTGCGGCCGATGGCGGTGGTCGCTTGCACTGCGGCAACAACCAATGGGTGTCCAACATCGATCTCGCCGCATGGGCGATCGCCGATCGTCTCGACTGACCATGTGAGCGGGCGCGTTCCCGACGTGCGTCGTGCGTTTTCTTCACGCGCTGCGGCGCGCACGACGAGCTGAAGGTCGGCAGAGCAGCGCTCGAGCGTGTCGTGCGACGACGAGCGCAGATCGACCTCGAGCCAGGCTTCGTCGGGAATGGTGTTGATGCTGATACCGCCGCCAATGCGACACACACTGAGCGCAGTGCGCGGAACGCGGGGCAGAGGCAGCGACGCAAGCTTGGCCGCCGCCGCGCCAGCCGCATGAACGGGATTCGCAACGCCAAACGCTGCCCAGCTGTGTCCTCCCGTGCCGCGGAACGTCACGCGAAATCGACGTGCGCCGAGTGCCCGCGTGACGATGCGATCGTCGCCGGCGCCGTCGAGGGCAATGCACGCCGATGGGCGCTCTGCCAATTGCGCAAAGAGATGTTTCGCGCCGCGTAGATCACCGGCGCCTTCTTCGCCGACGGTGGCGGCGAACAGAATGGAGCGATGCGTGCGGATGCGTCGTCCGTCGATCGCTTCAGCCAATGCGAGCATCGCGGCGAGTCCGCGCGAGTTGTCGACGATGCCGGGGCCGGCGAGTTGCGGTCCGTCGCGCGAGACGCCGACGGGAGTGCCTTCCGGGAAGATCGTGTCGAGATGTGCGCAGACCACTACTGGCGCGTCGTTCGTGTCTCCGACGCGAGTGCCGAGCACATTGCCGACGTCGTCGACGTGTACGTCGCGGAGATTCAGGGCGCGGAAGCTTGCGGCGACGGATGCGCCGCGCGCGTCTTCTGCGCCGGTTGGGGACGGGATCTCCGAGAGAGCGATCTGCGTGCTGAGCAGGCGTTCGTCACTTGCCGCGAGTCGCGCGCGCGCAGGCGCGAGTCGCGAAAAGAGCGAGGTCGACTCACCCGATGAAGGTCCCTCCGTGCCGTAATGCATGCGTTATCTATGGCGGGAGAGCAGCCCAGGGCGCAAGATGCGTCATGGCCGACCCCGAACGTCCCCGACTGGGACGCAACGTCTATGCGCTTGCGACGGTGAGCTTTCTCACCGACGTGTCGAGCGAAATGATCTATCCCCTCCTACCGATCTTCCTCACGACGGTGCTCGGCGCAAACGCGAGCTTCATTGGAGCAATCGAAGGGGCGGCAGAAACGACGGCGTCACTGCTGAGGCTCGTAAGCGGCTGGTGGTCGGACCGCACGCGTAAACGGAAGCCGCTGGTGGTGCTCGGCTACAGCATAGCGTCTGCGATGAGGCCGCTCGTCGCCATCGCCCACTCGGCGTCACAGGTGTTGTTCATTCGTGTGGCGGACCGCGTGGGACGAGGCATTCGCAATCCACCCCGCGATGCGCTGCTCGCTGAATCTGTCGATCCGAGCATTCGGGGAAAGGCATTCGGTGTGCAACGGACGGGCGATCACGCCGGTGGCGTTGTCGGGCCGTTGATTGCGTTCGCGGTGTTGACGTATCACTGGGCCGAGCTTCGCACCGTGTTCTGGCTGGCGGCCATTCCGGGCGTGTTGTCGGTGTTGGTGGTGATCTTCGGCGTGCGCGAAGCGCCAAAGGAGCGAGTGGCTTCCGCCGCTCCGCCGGACCTCACGAAGCCGCTCGGCGCATCGTTCTGGCGAATCATGATCGTGATTTTTGTTTTCACGCTCGGCAATTCGACGGACGCGTTTCTGCTGTTGCGCGCGCATCAGCTCGGAGTGCCGGTCGCGCTCGCGCCGATTCTGTGGGCGGCGCTGCACGTCGTGAAGTCGGCGTCGAGCACGCCAGGCGGCGCGTTGTCGGACCGCATTGGACGTCGGCCGACGCTGGTAATGGGATGGCTGTTGTACGCTGCGGTCTACTTCGGATTTGCGCGCGCGGGAACGGCGTGGCAGGCGTGGGCGTTGTTCGGTGTGTACGGCGTGTACTTCGGGCTCACCGAGGGCTCGGAGCGAGCGTTGGTGGCGGATCTCGTGATTCCGGAGCGACGCGGGACTGCGTATGGGTGGTACAATCTTGCGATCGGGCTCGGGGCGCTGCCGGCGTCGATCATGTTTGGCTACGTGTGGGATCGCGCCGGCGCGAGTTCGGCGTTCGTGATGGGTGCTGCATTTGCGCTTGCGGCTGCGATCGGGCTGTTGATGGTGGGACGATCAGGTCACGTAGAACGGATTAACGGCAATTGACCGCAGAGGGCGCGGAGGAGCGCAGAGGTAACCAGAGGAACCCAGGCCAGCCGCATGTTCGAATCCGTTACGGGCGTCTGCAGCTGTTAGGTGTCCGAGGAGTTCGGTGAAGTCCTCTGCGTCCCTCTGCGGCCTCTGCGGTAAAAATTCTGTTGTTCTTCGCTCTTGATGGCGCGCCGAATCAGGAACATGCAGGCAAGGCTTTGGATGAGTGCGTGAGATGCGGTCTTTGGACTCGCCGCCCTCGCTCAGGATGACAGGGATTCGCTGCGCTCGCTCTAATGACAACATGAGGAGATTCGAATGGCAAAAAACCCAACATGGCGAGAGATCATCGCGTCCGCGTTCGATTGGGATCAGGCGCACACCCCGCTTGCCGCAGCACTGAAGGGCCTCGCACCAGAAGATCGCGGCAAGCGTCCGAAAGGATATCCGCACTCGATCTGGCAGCTGGTCGAGCACTATCGTCTCGCGCAACACGACCTGCTCGACTTCTGCCGCAACCCGAAGTACACGCATGATCTCAAGTGGCCGGACGATTACTGGCCCAAAGATTCTGCGCCGCCGAGTGAGGTCGCATGGAAGGCATGTCTCGCGCAGATCAAGCGTGACCGGAAGGCGTTCGTCGAGTTTACGATGGACGGGGTTCGTGATCTGACCGCCGAGATTCCGCGAGGCACGGGGCAGACGTTTCTGCGCACCATTCTCGTCGCGCTCGACCATAACGCATACCATCTCGGTCAGATCGTCGATGTGCGGCGGTTGATCGGAAGCTGGCCGGCGAAGGGCTGAGCGTGCGATTGGGCTTGCGTCGCCGAAGGGACAGCGCTATACTGAACCATATGGTTCAGTATAGCACATCACTCGACGCAGCATTCGCAGCGGTTTCCGATCCCACTCGCCGCGGCATACTCGAACGACTCGGACGACGACCGGCATCCATCACCGAGCTCGCCGAAGCGTTCGACATGACCCTCACGGGAATGAAGAAACATGTGCAGCTGCTCGAGGACACGGGTCTGGTGGAGACGGAGAAAGTCGGACGTGTGCGCACATGCCGATTGGGTCCGCGACGCCTCACTCGAGAAGCTGCCTGGATCGAGAAGTACGAAGCGATGCTCAACGCACGGATGAACAGTCTCGGGGAGTTCCTCGAGCGCACCAAGGGAGACTGACAATGTCAACGACAACAAAAGCAGCACCCGCACGCGCTACCGTGACAACGCCGACCGATCGTACAATTCATGTCGAGCGTGTGTTCGACGCGTCGCGTGAACGAGTGTGGCGCGCGATGACTGATCCCGCGCTCGTCGCGCAGTGGTGGGGGCGCGGCAACAAGCTGGTCGTCGAGCGACTGGAAGTGGAGCGTGGCGGCTACTGGCGCTTCGTCGAGCATGCACCCGATGGCGTACACGGATTCGGCGGACGGTACCGTGAAGTGGTGCCGAACGAGCGCGTCGTGCAGACGTTCGAATGGGACGGCATGCCCGGACACGTCATCGTCGAGACGATGACGCTCAGTGACCTACCGGGCGGCAAGACGAAGCTCGTGACGACGTCGTTGTTCCACACGCCCGAGGAGCGCGACGGCATGCTGCACTCGGGCATGGAAGGTGGAATGAACCAGAGCTATCAGGCGCTGGACCGCCTGTTGGCGACGATGGCGTGAAAAAAAGAGAGGTCCCTCGCGCGAGCGAGGGACCCTTTTCATGCCTACGGCTGCATGACGTTCGCCAGCTGATCACGTCCCTTGTCGCGATACGGAATGCCGTGCACCATCCAGTCCGGTGCGGGCGCGCCCTTCAGCTTGTTGTCGAAGAACTGCTGCATGCGCATCGCGATGTCCTTCTGGTTCGCGCGACTCGCCGGATTGTGCACGTCGTTGTTGTAGTCGATGAAGTACACCTCCTTGCCGAGCCGCCGCATGCCGACGAAGGTCTCGATGCCCTGATACCAGGGTACCGCGTCGTCGGCATCGTTGTTCATGATGAACAGCGGCGTCGTCACCTTGTCGAGCCAGAAGAGCGGCGAGTTCTCGATGAAGCGCATCGGATTCTCCCAGAGACTTCCTCCGATGCGGCTCTGGCCATTCTCGTACTGGCCCGCGCGAGAGATTCCTGTGCCCCAGCGAATGCCGCCGTACGCGCTCGTCATGTTAACGACTGGCGCGCCTGCCATCGCCGCGGCGAACATCTGCGTCTGCGTAATCATGTAGAGCGTCTGGTATCCGCCCCATGACTGACCCTGCAGACCCATGTGCTTCGTGTCGACGTAGCCGCGACCGATGAGCATCTGCACGCCGGGGACGATCGACTTCATCGCGCTCGGACCCGGATAGCCGACTTCGTAGTGAATGTCTGGCTCGAAGACGAGATACCCATTCGACGCATAGTGCGTCGGGTTGATCACGTTGCGGCCGTTGGGCGGCACGTAGCTGTGAAGATTGTTCGACAGCTGCTCGTAGAAGTATGAGATGAGCGGATACTTCTTGCTCGGATCGAAGTTCTCCGGCTTGTAGAGCATACCCTTCTGCTCGAAGCCATCGCTGCTCGTCCAGTGCACGAGCTCCACGGTTGCCCAGTTGTAATCCTTCTGCTGCGGATTGGCGTCGGAGATCTTCGCGAGACTCGTGAGACTTGGCCCCGTGTACAGATTCGGAAACTCGACGAACGTTCCCTTCGTGACGAGATACTGCTCGGCGTGTTTCGCCTTGAGCGGCGTGCCCCATGCGACGTCGGCCATGACGACGGGCTCTGGCGCTTTGTTCGCGCCGAGTTGATCGCGATAGAAGCCGGACTGTTTGGTTTCTTCGTTCATGGCGTGGAAGAACAGCGGCGCGTTTGCGTCGTACGCGTTGGCAGTATCGTTCGCCGCTCCGCCAAATCCGCCGCCAGCACCGCCTCCGGCGCCACGGCCGCCGCCTGCACTCAGACGCACGAGACGCAGCGTGATGCTGTTCTTGCGACCAACCGAATCAGTGACCATCACGGCGGGCTTTACGCCGTTGGGGTCGAGCTCCCAGAGGTCGAAGCGATCGTAGACGAGCATCGACTTGTCGCCCTTCGACCAGCCGGCAACGCCCCATGCGTTCGCAATGCCCGGCGTATCGTGCGTCTCCTGCTCGAAGTGCACGCTCTTCATGCTGCCGGTGACGTCAACCGTCTTTCCGTTAGACGTGTTGTATGTGTACCAGTGCCCCTTGTCGAAGTACGCGATGTACTTGTCGTCGGGCGAGAGCTGCGCCTGTCCGCTGATCTTTTCGCGAACTACCTTGGCGACGCCAGTCGTTCCGTCGATGACGTAGACGTCGGTCGCGCCATCGCCCCACATGCTCTCGATGTTGTAGCGCTCGCGCGATGTGCCGAGCACCACTTTGCCATCGTCGCCGAGTGTGACCTGGGGAAGCGAGTCGACGGCGAGGGCGACGATCTTTTTCGTCGCCGGATAGTAGAGACTCTGGTATGAACGATTGCGATCGCGCGCGGCGTTGATGCGCTGCGTCGGCTGCAGCTGCGGATCCTTCCAGTGCCACAAGTCGAACACCGCTTTGCCGGTGAGCGAATCAGCGATCACGGAGTCCGCCAGAATCGGTGATACACCGAAGGCAACGGCGTTGCCGCTCTTCGTGAACGTGATCGCCGCATTGTCGGCGACGCGCATACCCTTCGGCACATTGACTGGCGCGACGCCCGCTGTTGCGACGCCGGCGTTTTTCAGACTTGCAGTGTAGAGCGTGAAGCCGGGCTTCTGCTTGCCGAAGTCGTCCTTGTTCGAGAAGAACGCGATCTGCGACGCGCCGCGATCGAACGTGAGCCCTTTGTAGTCGCCAACGCCCGTAAGCAACGTGGTCGTTGCACCGGTGGCGAGATTGCGCGCGTACGCTCCGTCCTTGCCGGTCTGGCGCGAGGCGACCGTGTAGGCGAGCACGTGCGCGCTGTCGTCGAAGGCGAATTGAACGACGTCCGCCAAGCGTTCTTCGGCTCCCGTCGAGAGATTGCGGAGCACGAGAGCGTTGCCGAACTGACGTCGCGCCCCTCCACGAGCGGTGGAGTCGCCAGCCGCACCCGCGCCTCGGCCCGCGCCTGGTGTGCGAGCGGTCGAGTCTCCGCCGGCCGCAGAATCCTCGGGGACGTACACGACCCACGCGCCGCTGTTTGCAGGCAGCCGGAACGAGCGCACGCGCGGCACGCTGGTCACCTTGCCATCGGCAAGATTGACGATCGCGAGATCGCCGCGGTTCTGGAGAGCAGCTGCCTGGCGACGGTTGCGCGCTGCACGATCGAACTCAGCCTGCGGCGGATACGTGAGCACGAGCGCGAACTTGCTGTCCGCGGTGAATTGGCCCGGCGCAGTGGTCGCCCCGGTTGGATCGTCCTCGGGGTTGCCCGTCGCGCGAGGACGCAGACCACCGGGCACATTGTTGGGCCGTCCGAGATAGCCGCGCGGCACGTGATACTCCGTGGCGCCCTGTGTGGCGCGGACGACGAGCTCGCCGTCGCCGACTTGCGGCACGAGCGAGTACAGTGCCCACTTGCCGTCGTTCGAGATGGCGGCGCCCTGAATGGACTTCCATTTGTCCCAGTCAGCCTGCGTGAGAGCTTTCTTCTGGGCGTGCGCCACGAGCGGTGTAACGGCAAGAGCGCTGACGAAGAGGCAGCGAGAGAATCGCATGATTGAAACGGAGGGATGTGGCGGGAAGCGCGGCGTCGCGGCGGCCGACGCGTGGTCGGCACTCCATCCTTGATCTACGCGAACGGATGGGCGATTCGTTGGAAATCTCTGAGGTTCCTTCCCTCTAACAGCAGCGACTGCCCGGCTGGCTGTAACGGCGCGCGAGCGCATCCTTGGCGAACGCCTCACGTGAAAGCGGTGGCTCGCCCGTGTGGCAACGACGCTGATGGTCGAGGTAGCGTTCGTAATCCGGCACGCCAATGACACGCCGAATCACATTCGCGATGCGTTCAACGATCGCTGCCATTGCCCGCTTCCTTTTTGGTCGCCGCAGTAGGGCGCGCGATGGTGGATTCGAACAGCTCGAAGATGCGACGATACTCGTCGGTCCACGACGAGGGACGCACAAAGCCGTGATCCTCGACAGGATACGAAGCGAGTGACCAATCCGTCTTGCCGAGCTCGATGAGTCGTTCCTGGAGACGAACGATGTCCTGATAGTGGACGTTCACGTCGACCATTCCATGCGCCATGAGCAGCGGCGCTCTCAATCCCTCGGCGAAGTAAATCGGCGACGACCGGCGATACGCGATGGTATCGTCCTGCGGCCGATTGAGAATCGCCGAAGTGTAGCCATCGTTGTAATGCGCCCAGTCGGTTACGGAGCGTAGGCCGGCGCCCGCACCGAAATAGTCCGGCGCAGTGAACAACGCCATCAGTGTCATGAATCCACCGTAGCTGCCGCCGTACATGCCAATGCGGTTGCCGGGAATGCCGTTGGTCCGAGTCAGCCACTTCGACGCATCTACTTCATCCTGCAGATCGCGACCGCCCATCCATCGGTAGATCGCCGTGCGCCAATCGCGTCCATATCCCGCTGACGCGCGATAGTCGAGATCGAGCACGACGTAGCCATGCTTCGCGAGGAACTGGTTGAACATGTACTCGCGCGGATACTGCGACCAGAAGTTGCCGACGTTGTGCAGATAGCCGGCGCCGTGCACGAAGATCACCGCGGCGCCATTCGCCTTCGCGCCCATGTCTTCGGGGCGATAGATGTGCGCCGGCACGTTGATGCCGTCCGAGGCCGGAATCTCCACCAACGCGGGCGCAATCCACGGTCCCTTCATCCACTCCGCACTGGGAGACGTCGTGAGCTGTGACGCCGTTGCGCCGGCGCTGTTGGCTACAAGAAAAAGTTCGGGCGGACGATTCGTGAACGAGTAGACGTCAGCAAGCCACCGACCATCGGGCGACGGAACTGCGGAGTGTCCACCGGATGCGGTCGTCACACGCGTCCGCGCTTCACCACTCACCGGCATGCGATAGATCTGCTGCTCGAATGGTGACGGCTCACTCGTCGTGAGGTAGAACTCTCGATTGTCCGGAGACATCGCGATGCTCAACAGCTCCCACTTTCCGTTCGTGAGTGGCTTCACACTGCCGCCGAGCGCATCAGCGGAATAGAGCTGTGCATAGCCCGTCGCTTCGGAGACGAACCACAGCTTCTTGCCGCCATCGTAGAAACCGGCGCAGCTGGAGCACGGACCGCCGACCCACGCCGTGTCGCGCAGCGTCTCGACGGTCGTCATGAGCGCGCTGTCACTCCGGATGCTGTACAGCAATCGCGACTTGTGATTCTCCGGAAAGGCGAACAGCGCCGCGCGCGATCCGTCGTCGTTCCAGCCGGCGACGTTCACGAAGCCCGACGTACTGTCGCTGCCATAGACCTTGAGCGGCGTCGCCTTGCCACTCGGCAGCGAGACCCATAGCACGCGCTGCTTGCCCGTCGCGTCGCCGACCTTTGTGCGAATGCGAAGATTCTCGACGTAGCCAGTCGATGTGACGAATTGCGGCACTTCTGCCTGACGCTGATTCGCCGCGGGCTGTCCGACCACCACGATCGCTGCTCGGCCATTCGGCGAGACGTCGATGGTGGAGACGCGTTCTGTGGCGGCGATGTAGATCGGTTGCAACCCCGCCGCTTCGCGTGCCTTTCGATCGGAGCGTGTGGCGCTGTCGGTCGAGCCACGATCACGAATGACCTCGAAGAGATCGCGCTGCTGCTGCTCGAGGCGTCCGCGCTGGCCAATGGCCTTCGCCGAATCGGTCGGCGCAGGACCAGCGTGAATATCGGTGAGTTGACGCACATCGCCGCCGGCAAGCGCCATCGAATACGCATTGCCGTCGCGGACGAAGAATATCGTCTTGCCGTCGGCGGAGAACGTGGGGCGCGTCTCGTTTGCGACGGTCTGCGTGAGTCTACGCGCCTGGCCGTCCTTGAATTGGACGAGGTAGAGGTCTCCATTCGCGTCGACGGCGCGAGAGCGTCCGTCGGGCGAGAGCGTGCCCTCGGTTATGTACGGCAGGGCAGAATCGGACTGTGCGAGCGTGATGCGCTCAGGCACGGCGCCCGCCGCCGCGCGTACACGATAGGGGCGAAGCGGTTCGCGCCAGTCAGTGCCGGGTGCGTTCCACTGGAAGTAGATCCAGCGTCCGTCAGCGCTCCACCGGACATTCGTCGGCGCTCGGCCGTAGAGCTCGGGGCCGCGCATGATGTTCTTGATCGTGAAGTCGAAGCCGTCGCCGTTGGAGACGCGCGCAACTGGGGCGGTTTGCGCGTGCGCGGAGATGGAGACGGCGAGCGCGGCGAAGACGACGGTCTTTCGAATATTCATGATGCCAGGTGAATGTGCTCGTGGAGAGCGAATCGGGATGAGGCGGAACGACAACGGCTTTCAACGCAGAGGTGCTCTGCGGCCTCTGCGTACCTCCGCGATCCTCTGCGTAAAAAATTGCTGTAGAAGACATCGTCCCCAACGACGCTGACTGTATTGGTGAACGAGGCCGATAGGCACATGTCAGTCACCAGTCACCGAAATACGAGCTACGAACGCGACCTCGGTAGTGACCGCCTTCGTCTGCCCGCGCGCAATGCTCCACCACGTCCGTGCACTGTCCGCGAGAATCACGATCACCGCAAGCAGGAAGAACGCAGCGACTGCCGCATCCAGATAGTCGTTCTGAATCATCTGCCCGAGATCCGCGGCCGACTTCACACCCGCCGGCAACGTCCCCGACGTCTGCGCGGCCAGCAGCGTTCGTGCGTGCGAGAGGAACCCAAGCTTGGGCAGCGGCGAGAAGAGCTTCGCAAAACCCGCCGACATGGTCACGACAATGAGCCACGCGAGTGGCACCAGCGTGACGAACGCATAGCGCACTTTACCCATGCGCATGATCACCGTGGTCGCGACACACAGCGCGACGGCGGCGAGCAGTTGATTCGAGATTCCGAACAGCGGCCACAACGAGTTGATGCCGCCGAGCGGATCGTTCACGCCCTGCCAGAGAAAGTGTCCCCACATGAGCACGAACAACGCGCTCGAGAGCACGACAGCTGGCATCCACGACGTCCGCCCGAACGGTGCCCAGACATGCTTGCCGAGGTCCTGCAGCATGAAGCGTCCGACACGCGTTCCTGCGTCGAGCGTCGTGAGAATGAACAACGCTTCGAACATGATGGCGAAGTGATACCAGAGCGCCATCGTCGAGCTGCCGCCGAGCGCTCGCGAAAAGAGATGCGCCATTCCAACCGCGAGACTCGGCGCACCACCCGTGCGCGACAGCAGTGACACCTCGCCCACCTGTCGCGCGAGCGCGTCGAGCTCCGCTGGTGTGACGACGAATCCCCACGCCGCGATCGCCGTCGCCGCGCTTTGCGTCGTGGTCCCGAGAGCGGCGACCGGCGCATTGATCGCGAAGTAGACGCCAGGCGTCAGCGCACATGCGGCAATCAACGCCATCACGGCGACGAACGACTCCACGAGCATCGCGCCGTAGCCGATCATGCGCGCATCCGGTTCGCGCTCGATCATCTTTGGCGTCGTACCAGAGGCAATCAACGCATGGAAGCCACTGATGGCACCGCATGCAATCGTGATGAACGCGAAGGGGAACAGTGCGCCTGCGAACACCGGTCCTGTGCCGTCGATGAACCGGGTGAGCGGTGGCATCTGAAGCGGAGGTAGTACAATGAGAATGCCCACGGCAAGCGCGAGCACGACGCCGATCTTCACGAACGCCGACAGATAGTCGCGCGGCGCAAGCAGCAGCCACACTGGAATGACCGATGCGGCGAATCCGTACAACATCACGAGCAGCGCGAGCGATCGCCCGCTCAGTGTGAACAGCGTCGCGAGATCAGGTTGTCCGGCGACCCAGCGCCCCGCGTACAGCGAGAACGCGAGCAACACGAGTCCAATCGCACTCGCTTCGAGCACACGACCGGGACGCAGCCAGCGCATGTACACGCCCATCAGCATCGCGATGGGAATCGTGAGTCCAATCGTCACTGTGCCCCATGGACTCGACTTGAGCGCATTCACGACCACGAGGCCGAGCACGGCGATGAGCACGATCATGATGCCGAGTACGGCGACGAGCGCGGTGAATCCGGCGATCGGCCCGATCTCCTCCCTCGCCATCTGTCCCAGCGATTTGCCGTCGCGGCGAATCGACGAGCAGAGAATCACGAAGTCCTGCACGGCACCGCCGACGACAACGCCGACGATGATCCATAGAATGCCGGGCAGATATCCGAATTGCGCCGCGAGCGTTGGTCCGACGAGCGGACCTGGCCCTGCGATCGCGGCGAAGTGATGTCCGAACACGACCCACTTGTTCGTCGGGACGAAGTCACGGCCGTCAGACAACCGCTCAGCGGGCGTTTGTCGGTTGTCGTCGAGTGCGAAGACTTTCGCTGCGATGAATGCGCTGTAGAAGCGATAGGCCACCGCATACGTGCAGATGGACGCGACGAGCAGCCATGCTGCGCTGATGTGCTCTCCGCGCGAGAGCGCGAGCCAGGCGAGTGCGCCCGCACCTGCAAGAGCGACTACTGCCCAGGTGATCGCGCTGCCCGCCCGGCGGAGCACGCTAGATGATTGCGTAGACATGGCCGCCAAAGTGCCGCGCGACACGGACAGGGTCAATGCGCCATCAGGCACCAGTGCATCACCCACACTCTGCCCTAGCGTGCCCGCGGTGTGCCGCTGGGTTAGCTTTCACCGCACCATTTCACCACACCACTGTGCATCGCACCCTTCGCCCGCTCTGGATTTTCGCGATCCTGCTCGCCGCGTGTCATCACGCGCCATCGAGCGAGGAAGCGTCGTCGGCACCGGTCGAGCAGCCGGTCCGTCCGCTCGCACAGCTCGCATCGCAGCGTGTGATCGTGACGCCAACCTATTATCTCGTCACAGGCGACCCGCTTGGATGGGCCGCGCAGGTGCCGAAGGGTCGCGAGTATCTGCGCACGTTCGACGACGAGGTAACGACCGTCCTCGCGGATCGCGGCCTCAAGTCACAGTGGATTTATCCGGCTGATCTCGTACGCGCGACGAAGGCCAACCCGACCTATGGTGTGGATCCATACTCGCTCGGCGCCAACATTCTGCGCGGCAGCGACGTCGTGTCGGGCACTCGGCTGGCCGACCCGCTCGCGACGCAGCTGCGCACGATGATCGCGCTGCAGGAAGGCGCACGGGCGGTGCTCGTGCCGGTTGAAATTCACTTCGAGAAGGTAGGATCGACCGGGCAGGGCGTGGCCGCGCTCAAGGTTGCGCTGCTCGACGCCCGACTTGGCGACGTTCGGTGGATCGGTACGGTGCGCAGCGATCCCGCACCGGCCTTCTCACGCGCGGTGATGACGAGTCTCGCCGGGCACTTCGCTGACCTCTTCACGGCTCCCTGAGCCGTTCTCGACATATATCACATGGGCACGCCAGTCACACTCATTCCGGGCGACGGCATTGGGCCGTCGATCAGCAGCGCGACCGTTCGCATTCTCGAAGCGGCAGGCGCGGACATCGCCTTCGACGTCCAGGTCGCGGGGATGGCCGGCGTCACGCGCTACGGTGATCCAATTCCCGAGGCGACGCTCGACTCCATTCGTCGCACGCGCATCGCGCTCAAGGGGCCACTCGAGACGCCGGTTGGCGAAGGCTTCCGATCGATCAACGTTGCGCTCCGAAAGACGTTCGATCTCTACGCGAACGTGCGCCCTGCGCACACGATCGTCCCCGGCGGACGGTACGACGACATCGACATCGTCCTCATTCGCGAGAACACCGAGGGGTTGTACGTCGGCATCGAGCACTACATCAAGATCGGCAACGATCCGCGCGCCGCGGCCGAGTCGATGGCGATCATCACGCGCGCGGGCTCGGAGCGCATCGTGCGCTACGCGTTCGACTACGCGATGAAGCACGGACGAAAGAAGGTGACGATCGTCCACAAGGCGAACATCCTGAAATTCTCGCAGGGGTTGTTTCTCGACGTCGGGCGAGAGATCGCCCACGAATACTCGAACATCGAGTTCAACGAGATGATCGTTGACGCAACGGCGATGAATCTCGTCCTGCATCCCGAACGCTTCGACGTCATCGTGACGACCAACCTGTTCGGCGACATCCTCTCGGATCAGATATCGGGGCTCGTCGGCGGTCTTGGGTTGGCGCCTGGCGCGAACATTGGACTCGGCGGCGCCATCTTCGAGGCCGTGCACGGGACCGCTCCCGACATCGCGGGCAAGGGAGTTGCAAACCCAGGAGCGCTCATCCTCGCCGCCTGCATGATGCTCGAGTACATGAACGACGGAGAGCGCGCGATTCGTATTCGTAACGCGCTCGAATCCACGATCCGCGAAGGCAAGACCGTCACGGGCGACCTGGGTGGTACTGCAAGCACTGATCAGTTCACCGACGCCATCATCGCTCGACTGTGACGACCGTCTCCGTCTTCCACTGCTCCGATCTTCACTTCGGCTCGCCTGCCGTGCCGGAGCAGTATGAGGCGATGGAACGACTCATCGACGAATACGAGTATGACGTCGTCGCAATTTCGGGCGACCTGACCCAGCGCGCGCGCTCGGGAGAATTCCAGCGGGCGCGCGCCTTCATCAAGCACGCCGAGGAAACGAGTAAGACGATCTGCATTCCCGGCAATCATGACGTGGCATGGTGGAAAGCGCCCTTCAGCCTCGGCGACGAAGAGCGCATGCTGGCCAATTACAAGCGGTTCATCGGCGAAGAGCTGGAGCCGGTGCTCTATGTTCCGGGCGTCACCTTCGCCGGGTTGAATACCTCGCACGGCGTGACGGTCGATACGCTGACCTGGCGGCTGCGCGACATCTCGATCATCGGCATCGTTACCAAGTCGCAGATCGAACGGCTGCGAGCAATCTTCGTCGACGCGCCGGCCGAGAATGCGCGTGTCGTCGTGATGCACCACAACCCCGTCAAGGGCGAGCTGTCGCAGCGTCACGGCCTGAAGAACACCGCTCGGGTGCTCGGTGCGTTCGCCGACATGGGCGTGGATCTCGTCCTGTGCGGGCACGATCATCAGGACGCGATTCATTACATCGAGCACACGAAGAAAGGAACGGTCATCTCCACTGCAGGCACGGTGTCAAATCGCATGCGTGGAGGACGACCATCGTCCGTGAACAGCATTCGCCTTTCGCCGGACAAGATCGAAGTGTCCACCCTCGTCTGGTCGGACTCCGACCGCAGCTTCGTCCCGGGACCCACGAAGTGCTTCAAGCGCTGACCCGTTTCTTTCGCCGCCCGTGCGACGAATCGCAGCTCGAGCTCACACTCCAGACTACCGCCCTTCCTCCGCAGAACGCCGACGAGCTGCTCGTCAGGCTTCGCGCGCTTGGACTCAAGCGTATCTCGCGCGTGCAACTGACGCGCAATCGCAACGTCATGGTGAGCTTTGGTGGCGGCGAGATGCGTGTGCACGAGGGGTATCTCTCCGCGCCTGAGACGGTACTGCGCGCTGTCGTGTCGTTCGTCGAGGGACGCACACGCGCCGATCGTCGCGCCGCGCAGCGAATCATCGTGACACATCCGATCGCGACTGCCGCTCCAACCACTACGCGGCGAGAGCGGACGCACCCCGACGATGAAGAGATGTCGGAGCAGCTCATCGCCTGGCATGGACGGTACAACGCGCGGCATTTCCACGGCCGGCTCAAGCCGGTCGCGATGCGTGTGTCGCGTCGCATGAAGAGCCGGCTCGGACACTATTCGGCGGCTGTCGCTGGTGGTGACGCCGCGGAGATCGCGATCAGTCGCCGGCACGTGACGCGACACGGCTGGACGGAGGCGCTGCACACGCTGCTGCACGAGATGGTGCACCAGTGGCAGGACGAAACGGGTCGTACAATCGATCATGGCGCGACATTTCGTCAGAAAGCGCGTGAGGTTGGCATCGCTCCGTACGCGAGGCGCGTGCTCGCGACACGTCCCGGACGAGCGGCAGGTTCGCACACCGTCGGCCGGAGAGCCGCGCGCGAGGGGTAATCGTACCTTCGGTAGTTCTCCCGCCTCGTGGTTAGCTTTGTCTATCTGCTCCCCACTCCAGCATCAGCCACGACCATGCTCGACTTCTACAACATCGATAGCGTTCTCTCCGAAGACGAGCGCGCCGTTCGCGACAGTGTGCGCCGCTTCGTGGACGAACGCGTTCTGCCAATCATCGGCGACGCATACGTGCAGGGACGCTTTCCGAAGGAGCTCATTCCCGAGATGGGCGAGCTTGGCGTCTTTGGAGCAAATCTGCCTGAGGAGTACGGCTGCGCGGGGCTGAACAACGTGCAGTACGGACTGATCATGCAGGAGCTCGAGCGCGGCGATTCTGGCGTTCGATCCTTCGCGAGCGTGCAGGGCGCGCTGGCCATGTATCCGATCTTTGCCTTCGGCTCGGAAGCGCAGAAGCAGAAGTACCTGCCCAAGATGGCGACGGGAGAAATCATCGGCTGTTTCGGTCTCACGGAGCCGGACTACGGTTCGAATCCGAGCGGCATGGTGACGATGGCGAAGGAGCAGGCGGATGGCAGCTGGATTCTCAACGGCTCCAAGATGTGGATCACCAACGGGTCCACCGCGCACATCGCCGTCGTGTGGGCGAAGACGAACGGCGATCCGAGCGACAAGTCCATCCGCGGATTCATTGTCCCCACCGATTCGAGTGGTTTCAAGGCGAAGGACCAGAAGGGCAAGCTCTCGTTGCGCGCGAGCGATACGAGTGAGCTCGTCTTTCAGGACGTTCATCTTCCTGCCGA
>JBDUCR010000428.1:0-3185 GCA_040003345.1 bacterium | reverse complement strand
GATTACAAATCAGGTGCTCTGCCAATTGAGCTACGTCAGCAGACGGCCTTTTCCGCGCGAGACTCTTAGGATAGTCAGGCAATCGAGGTCAGTCAAGCGGCCGCCTGAGCGCGACTTAGCGAGGTAGATCCGACCTCCTCAGCGACCTCCGCCGGAACACATTCAACCCAGCTTCCAGCGCGTCTCCCCGCCGGCGTCTTCGATCACCACGCCGCGCCCCCGGAGTTCCTCGCGAATCCGATCCGCCTCAGCATAATCACCCCGCACTCGCGCCTCGCGACGCGCCACAATCCGCTCCTCGATCCACGCCTTGAACTCCGCCTCGGTTCCCTCTCGATCGGGCACAATATCCAGCACACCGTTGATCCGAGCGAACGCCTCTCGGGCGCGCCGCACTGCCTCCCGATCGCCGCCCTTTCGGTCGAGCTCGGCATTCGCGCGACGGATGAAATCGAACAACGCCGCCAACGCCTCCGGGCCATTCAAGTCGTCGAACAGCGCCGCCTCCGCTTTCGCCACAGCTTCGTCCGCAGCTTGGGCGAGCTCGGGCGTTCCACCGAGCGCGAGGGCTGCGTCAGCGTGCAGGCGATCGGAAAAATCACCGACGCGACGCACCGCCTGACGCGATGCCTCGAGCGCCTCGTCGCTGAGATTCAGTTCCTTGCGATAGTGCGTGTTGAAGACGAAATGGCGCAGCGCCGCCGCAGGAAAATGCTCCTCACGAAACGCCTGCACCGACGCAACGTTGCCGACGCGCTTTGCCATCTTCGCGCCATCCGTGAGCAGAAAGGCACCGTGGCACCACACGCGCGAAAACGAAACGCCGGTCGCTGCCTCGCTCTGCGCGATCTCATCCTCGTGGTGCGGAAAGATGAGATCGACCCCACCACAATGAACGTCGAGCGTTTCGCCGAGCAGATCCATCGCCATGGCGGAGCACTCGAGATGCCAACCAGGTCGGCCTCGCCCCCACGGAGAGTCCCACGCCGCGCCGGTCGCTTCGTCTTCAGGCTTCGCTGCCTTCCAGAGCGCGAAATCCTGCGCGTTCTCCTTGCTGTAATCGTCCTGCAGCACGCGTGCGCCCGACTTGATCTCGCGCGTATCGAGGCGCGAGAGCCGGCCATACGCCGGAAACCTCGCGATCGCGAAATAGACCGATCCATCCTCCGCCTGATACGCCACGTTGCGCTCGACGAGTGTCTCGACCAGCGAGATCATCTGCGGAATGAAATCCGTGGCCTTGGGATACTCTTCCGCCGCCTGAATGCGAAGGTACTCGCGATCACGATGAAAAATCTCGATGACAGGCTCGGTGACCTGCCGGATCGTCTTGCCCTGATCGTGCGCGCGCTTGATGATCTTGTCGTCGACGTCCGTAAGGTTCATGACCTGACGAACGTGCCAGCCGCGCAGCGCGAGCACGCGGCGCATGAGATCCTCGAAGAGGAACGTGCGAAAGTTTCCGAGATGCGCCGGGTTGTAGACGGTGGGTCCGCACGTGTACATGCGCACCGTCGCGCCATCTGCCGGAACAAAGGGCTCGACTTGCCGGGAGAGCGTGTTGTGAAGGCGAAAAGGAACCATGACGTGAAAACTAGACGACGGGAGGCATGGGTGCGACGTAGGTCGCGATTGCCTCCTGGTCGAGCGCCTGCTTGATACGCGAGCGCAGTGCGCGCGCGACGTCGTCGCGGCGATACGGATCTACTCGCGCGATCGTCCGCAGCGTCACTGCACCGCCCGCGATCTTCTCGATGCCAGTGACCTGCGGCGGATCGAGCAGCGAGTCGGCGAACGCAGGGTCGGCGCCAACCGCAGCAGCGGCGAGCCGCATGGCTTCCGTGGCGCGATCGCTATCCTTCCACGCCACGTCGATATCGACTGCCACTCGACCCCAGGAGCGCGTGAGGTTCGTGACCTGCGCGATGGTTCCATTGGGGATGATGTGCAGCGCCCCATTGGCATCGCGCAGATAGACAAGCCGAAGCGTGATATTCTCGACTGTCCCTTCTGTCGTCCCAATCCGGATCACGTCGCCGAGTGCGAATTGATGTTCGAGTTGCAGGAAGAATCCGGTGACGAAGTCGCGCACCAGACTTTGCGAGCCGAACGAGATTGCGAGTCCTGCTACGCCGGCGCTCGCGAGGAACGGCGAGATGTTGAAGCCGAGTTGATTGAGGACCATCAGCACGGCAATGATGGACAGTACCGCGCCGCCGAAGTTGCGCACGAGCTTGGCGGCGGTGCGCGCTCGTTGCTCTCGCACGGAATGTTGCGTGGCAAGTCCGTCGTCGCCCCACTTCTCGATGCGCCTGGCGACGAAGCGGATCAGCAGCCACGTCAGGATTACGGCGAGGAGGACACCGCCGACGTCGATCGCCGTATCCACCGCATAGTCGACACCCCCCTTCCGCCACTCGGCGAGTGTGCGCGGGCGGTGTGTAGGGACGTCGGTGGTTTGCGCGACAGGAGCCGGAAGCATCGCGGCAAGCTAGACGCATACGCGCCAAACGGTCAACGGATGCCTGCACATCACTGCACGACATGCTCGGCGACTCGACGTACGGCGACCCTGTTGAATGGTGACAGGCGTCCATCGCGCAACAGCAAGATGCGATCGACCAATCCGTGCACGCTCGCTACGTCGCGCGACGCCACGATGGTAGTGCCGCCGAGGCGAAGCAGGACGTTGAAGTATCGCTGGTCGTCGAGTAGCAGCAGCATTGAGCTCGATGCTCGCATGCGTTCTTCGGCAACTTCAGCACACGCGGAGAACCAGCTTCGGATGGGAAGCGCTGCGTCGATGCGGCCCGCGTCGACACGGTGCTCACCGGCGAGGCAGCGAAGCAGCGTGCTCTTGCCGGAGCCACGCGCGCCGACGATTGCGAGTCGCTCGCCTACCGAGACGTCGAACGAGCAGGCGCGAAGAGCCCACACCCGGACGGAGCAGCCGAGTACGCCAGCGGCGTAGCTTTTCCAGAGGTTGTCGACGTGGAGTGCGGGAGGCATGGCGCACAATGCATTGACGGCGCCTGCTGTGCGTCACCGCTCTGATGCCGGGCGAATAAAATTGTTGCGGTGCTTCCTAACGCGAAGATTGGCGATAATCGGCACGAGAGTAGATCCCGACACTCGCTTCGCTCCTGCGGGATGACAATCGATTTGCGTCGCTCCTGCGGGATGAC
>JBDUCR010000520.1:0-10770 GCA_040003345.1 bacterium | reverse complement strand
TCGAACACGATTCTGCGCGCGATTCAAACGATGCTCTGGTTTCATCCGGCCATCTGGCGTCTCGTGCGAGAAGCCGTGAATGCGCGCGAAGAGTCGTGCGATATTGAGGCAGTGCGGCACACGCGGAACACGATCGTGCTCGCACGTGCGCTCGTGCGACTCGAAGAACATCGCCAGACATTCAGCGCGATGATTGCCGCGAGTGATGGCGCACTTACGCATCGAGTGCGCAGTCTGATATCCGGAATGCCGCTGTACGTTGATTCACACCGTCGTCAGAGCTGGACGCCTTTGCTTGCGTCGCTCGTGGTGCTGCTCGCTGGCGAAGCGCTCGCCGCTCGACTGGCGCCGGCCAGCGAACGGCTCGCGCTCGTAGGTGCGACGGCGAATGCAGTCCCGGCGCAACGAATGGTGATCAGCGCGGCGGATCCGGCGGGACGCTTCACGCTCACTCTGCTCAACGGACGCGTGGCCGCCGCAACAATCGCTGGTGTGCCGGTCGCTCGACCGTCGATCCATCGTCATCAGCGATCGTTGTCGCTCACGGGCGCAGGAGGAGAAGCGGTCGTCGAGATGGAGTTTGATCCGCTTGGAGCCATTCGGTGGATGCCGCGTGCGAAGTCGCGTTAGGCGGCTACGGGATGCTGTTTCCCTCGTGTTCCGCGACACTCTTGATGTGTAGCAACACGCGCTGATGAATTCGATGAATCAAGGCGTCGCCAAAAAGAACCCAATAGGCTTCGGGATACAGCTTCATCTCGTACCAGGTGCTGCCTTCGAGCCGAGTGCGTCCGCCGGAAAGCGCGATGAGACGAAACTCGCCGTGTCTCGAGCGGAAGTATCCATCGAGGTGCGGCGGCGTGACGTCGGCGTACGGGCTCCATTCCTGAAGCGGTGGCGGCTGCGAATCGACGTCGAAGGAGAGGAGATGCTCGGGCACCCACCGAGTGACCGGCTCGACGAACGCGCCGGTCGAGAACACGCAGTAGCGCACCGCACCCAAGCCGGCGCCGCGAATCTCGGCGCGAATGGGATATGCTATTCCCGCCCGGAAAACGAGATCCGGCGGCTCGGCCAGTGGCGGAAACGCGATGACGTTTCGCCATACAGTGGCCGGCGATGCATTGATCACCACGGCTGACTCCACCTCGCGCAGTGCGGTCGTTGGAGCTCCTGCGTCGAGTGCTGCGCTCGCCGGCAGAATCACAACTGCCAACAACGCGTTCATCAGTGGTCCAGTGTCGCGCAGCGCGATGTGTCGGCCGAGTGAGGCTCCCATCGCACCGATACCGAGTGCGAGCGGGGCGGCCATGAGCAGGCAGACCGCGCCTTCACGCGCCGTCGCGAGTGCGACGCCCGCGATGCATGCGAGTGTCAAAGCGACTACGGCCTGCGTTTCGCGACCCGATGCAGGATAGCGGCGATTGAACAGGAAGGCCGTGAGCGCACCGATGACGAATGGTGTGCCGAGAAAAAGTGAGACGCCATAGCTGCTGAGGGCATAGACGCTCAGTGCGAGCATGCCGAGACCGACCGCCAGACCCGCAGCAATGGCGAGTAGTGCGCCCGGTAGTCGATGCTCGTAGGAACGCGGAGCATCGTCCTGGTGCACCCTCGGTGCGCGACTAGGCAAGGCGCTCATGATGGCCATGAACGCGTAACTGAAGCCCGGCACGAAGAAGAAGAGCGCGAGCCACGCCGAGAGTCCGGCGTCGAGCGCGCGGCGCATGCTCATGCTGATGCCGATCCAGAGGAACGGCAGCGTCCAGAGCGCGAGAATGGGCAGCAGCGATGGAGATGCGCCGTTGAGCTTCGCTGCGACGAGCGAGTGCACGGGGCTCAAGTAGTCGAGCGGCGACCACAGGCGTCCGGTATTCGCCCAGACGAGAGTCACGTCGCCCGCATACTTGATCGCGGCGAGAAAGACGCCGCTGACGAAGTATTCGCGTCGGCCGACGCGCTGTTCGAATGTGAACCAGAGACGAATCCACTGCTGGAATGACATGCTTTCTTCAGAGGGCTGATACTGATTCAGACGTGCCGATTCTTAGACCACGCAGCATAACAGGACCGCGAAGTGCTTGCGTCGGCGCGGGGACGCAAGCCAATTGATGGCGTAGAATACTGCGTGAATGCTCCGGAGGAAGAGCATGACCATCCTGATTGCCGGAGCCACCGGTGCACTGGGCGGCGCGATCGCCCGAAAGCTCCTTACAGCTGGCGTGCCGGTACGCGCGCTCGGCCGCAACACAGAGAAGCTGGCTGCGCTCGCGCTGTTGGGCGCCGACACGGTGCAGTGCGATCTGCTCGATGCCGCTGCGGTCGATCGTGCGTGTGATGGAGTGGACCAGATCTGCTCCACGGCCAACAACGTGCTCGGTCGCGGCGCGAACAGCCCGAATCGTGTCGATCTGCAGGCGCATCGGAATCTGTGCGATGCTGCGAAGCGCAATGGCGTGCGCCGAATCGTATACATCAGTGGTCGAGGCGTGAACGGCGCTGACACACGCGTCGATTTCTTTCGCGTGAAGTATCAGGTGGAGCAGCTGCTCACGAGTTGCGGCATTCCCTGGGTGATCCTGAGCGCGAGCGCATTCATGGATATCTGGGTGCCCATGATCGGCGATGGGATCGTCGCGAAGAACGTTGCGATGATATTTGGCGACGGAACGCGCCTGTGCAATTACATCGCTGTCAGCGACGTCGCGGAAGTCGCATCGAAGGTCCTTCAGCGGGATGACATCCGCAACGAGGTCATCGGCGTCGGCGGACCATCGACGGTGTGTCTCAATGATCTCGCGACGTTGATCGAGCGTGAGCTCGGTGTGTCAGCGGGCAGGCGCCGATTGCCGGTCGCAGTACTGCGCTGGGGAGGGCTGGCGCTGCGTCCGTTTCATGAAGTCGCGTCGCGCATGATGTTACTGGGACACTTCGCGGCAACGCACGACACAAGCTTCGACGACTGGCAGCAGACGATGCGACGCTTCGACGTGTCGCCGATGACACTCGAAACGTTCGTCGCCGCCGCGTATCCAAGGGACGTCCGGCCTTAGGGCGGGCCACGCTGCGTGTGCCGCCAGTCAAGTAGGGCACGTTGTCAACGCACATTGGTGCCGCTGTGCAGCTCTCCAAGTCAGCAAGATTTGTCAAATCCATCCGTGTTACCCTGTCGTGCGGGAGCGGGCCTCACACTGCACAACATCGGATGGCGAGGAATCAATGTTGAACTATCAGGACCGACTCAACCGCGTCGTCACACACATTCATGAGCACCTCGAGGACGATCTCGACCTCAACAAGCTCGCGGAGATCGCGTGTCTGTCGCCGTATCACTGGCATCGGATCTACCACGCCGTGTACGGTGAAACGCTTGCCGCCACCGTAAAGCGGCAACGGCTGCATCGTGCGGCCGGCCTGCTGGCAAACAGCTCGACGCCAATCGAAGAGGTGTCGCGAAAATCCGGCTATGAAAACCTGCAGTCATTCACGCGGATCTTTCGCGCCGAGTATGGCATGCCTCCAGCGCAGTACCGGAGAGAGGGAAGCCATGCTCAATTCCCGCTGAGCACAGTAGAAGGCGCAGCGCGATCCTTCGATGTCGAGATCAGAACGGTGCCCGCGATCAGTGCGATTGGCGTCGACCATCTCGGCTCATACATGGAAATCGGCAAGGCGTTCGACGTGCTCTACGGATGGTTGATCACGCACGGCCACATCGCGTCCGTCACCCGATCGATCGGACTCTACCTCGATGATCCAACCGCAATGCCCGCCAAGGAGCTACGCTCGAAGGCATGCGTGGTGCTGCGCGACGCCGTCGCGATTGAGCCACCGATTGGTCATGTCGACATTCGGCCTGGTCCATACGCGGTGCTCCGCCACAAAGGCCCATATGCCGACATGAAGGCGGCGTATGATTGGCTCTACGGCGTATGGATCGTACAATCGGGACTCGAAGCGGCAGATGCGCCTGGCTTCGAGGAATACCTCAATAGCCCGCGTGACACGGCGCCGACTGAGCTCCTATCGGACATCTATCTCCCGCTGCGCTCGGCCTCACTCGATGAGGCGTCAGCATGAACGCGCGTCGAAAGAAATCGTGGAGTGAGAAGCTCGAGTCGACCGCACCTCACGAGATCAAGCGTGCACCCATCAGCATCGCCGGGATGAGAGCCGGGCAGCTCATGCTGGTTCCGACGCCGAGGATGATCGACGAATACATTCGCGCCATTCCGAAGGGACACAGCGTTGACGTCAAGCGGATGCGAATGGAGCTTGCCGAGAAGTTCGGCACGGAGGTCACCTGCCCGATCTATTGCGGTTTTCACCTTCGGACTGTAGCCGAGGCGGCATTCGAGGCGCATCAGCTTGGTGCTTCGTTGCGGGACGTCACTCCCTTTTGGCGAATGCTCGACGAACGCGCTCCGACCACAAAGAAGGTTTCGTGCGGTGTGGCGTTCATCATGAAGCAGCGTGCGCGAGAGCGGATACCCGGGCGGAATCCACCGTGAGCTGGCTCTCCCACACGAGCTGCAGAATGTCGCGATGCACTTTCGTGGAATCGAGCACGCGCCGATGTCCAAGCCCATTGAGCTCGACCAGACGCGCACCAGGCCACGCCGCCGCGACGGCAGCGCCGTCGGCGAAAGGAACCTGACGGTCGTCGCGATCGTGTAAGACAACACCCGGCACCGCGAGATCACGCACGATGCAATCGGTGTCGAACAACTCCAGAGGACCAACACTTCGCTCGAGCAGCGCCTTCGCACCGGCGATGCGGTGCTCGGACAGACCGAGTACGCGCCCCATGTGACGCAGGAAGTACGGCGCGTTCCGCGGTGGTGCAATCATCACGGCGCATCGTGC
This sequence comes from bacterium, assembly GCA_040003345.1. Classification (GTDB taxonomy): domain Bacteria; phylum Gemmatimonadota; class Gemmatimonadetes; order Gemmatimonadales; family Gemmatimonadaceae; genus AG11. Next base: position 5,904 of record JBDUCR010000520.1, on the reverse strand, counting down.
ATCGAGTCCATCGCGGAGTGCGAGCAACGTGGCGACGGCGCCGAGTGAGTGTCCGATGACGACGTCGAAGGGCCCGCTCGCGCGCGCAACGTCGCTCACGGCGTGCGCCAACTGCGGCAGCGTGGTGCGGCGTCCTGTCGAGCGACCGTGCGCGGGAAGATCGAACGCGACGACGCTGAAGCCCTCGCTCCGGAATTCAGTGGCCATCGACGCGAAGTCGTGCGCCCTTCCTTCCCACCCGTGCACGAACAGGACGCGAGGTCCGAAGCCCGCCGAATACACGGCGAGCCGATCGTCACCGGATGGCAGAAACCACGGTTCAGCGATGCGTTGCGCGATTGCCCGGTTGTGGCGCGCCGGCGTGCAGAATCGATCGACGAGCAACGCCTCGGCGGCACGCGGTGCGATCGCAGCGAGTGTTCGCACAAGGGTACGCTGCATCGCGAAAACAACGTGTTGTGGGCGCATGGCAAAATAGTACGATCGTACTATTCACCGCGCAAGGGCTCGGCGCGCGCGTGGTGCCTTGCGTGCGCCCTCGATCAGTTGATCGAGTGCCTGTTCCATACGCGCCGATGTGCCTGGTGTGCGCAGCAGCCGTTGCGCGTGATGGGTGGAGAGAATGATTCCCTGCAACTGAAAGGCGAACAGTGCCGGATCGACGTCTTTGCGGAAATGACCCTCCTCGATCGCAATCGACACCGCACGCCGAAGGGCCTCGTTCCACTGGCGCATCGCTTCCGCGACCAATTCGCGCGGCGGACCTGGTCTGTCGTCGAGCTCTACCGCGGCCTGAAGCAGCACGCAGCCACCCGGCATCGAGACTTGTGCGCTTTCCCAGTCTCGCCAGCGATTGACGAGCGCGCGCAGTCGCGGTTCGCCGCGCGGTTCGCGTAGCGCTGGAAGCACGACCGCGTCGCGAAAGCGCGCGATCGCTTCGCCCAACACAGCCAGCTCGACTGCCTCGCGCGACTCGAAGTGCGCGAACAGACCGCTCTTCGACATTCCCGACAATTCCGCGAGCCGGCCAATCGTCAATCCAGCCAGCCCCTCGACGCTGACGAGCCGAATGGCATCATCGAGAATGCGGGCGCGGGTTGTCGAGCCCTTGCCCATCAAATCCGCCGAGGCGGCGCGTGTGGAGTGTGCGCGAGGCATGGAAACAAAATAGTACGGACGGTCTTTTCGCGCCAACGGAACAAGTGCAGATGCTGAACTGTGGCGATCTGCGCCGTTCAGAGACTTGGGGCTCAGTCGTGGGGAGATTGAAGGCCGTTGGCCTTTCGTGCGGCCCAGCGGCATATTTTCGAATCGCCCTGTGATTCACGAACGATCCGAACCCGCTGAGGACGCATGGCGACTACATCCTCTTTCTGCAGATTGGGCGCCTTCCCTGAGTCTCTGAACGCACGGTTCCTGCTCCTCGGCATAGCGTGCGTGACATGCTGACGGGAGCACAAAGGGTCGCTGTCGCGCTCGTCGTTGCGCTGCTCACGAGCTGCGCCTCGAGCAGCGACACTGCGCCCCGTACACAGGCGACGCGCAGTTATCGCATGGGCTTCTCATACCTACCTCCGCGACTCACGATCGAGGACGTCCTGCGCACGGCCGATTCGGTGAGCCGTCACAGCGATGGCCTCCTCATCAATCTCGACATACCGTGGGCAACGCTGCTCGCTGGTGGCAGTGCGGCGCAAAGCGTCAGGCAGGATGTGTTGCCGCTCGCGCAGGTCTTTCAACAGAAGGGCATACCGATCGTCGCGACACTCGATGTGGCGAACGGCATCGATCGGAGCGCCGAATCGCGCGTCCTTGATTCGCTCGGGCGGTCGATCACCGATCCAGCGGTGCAGCGCGTCTATCGCGATTACGTCGTCGCGTTCGACAGCATCATCCATCCGACCTGGCTCGCGCTTGCAATGGAGACGAATCTCATTCGTCTGGCATCGCCGCCGAAATTGTACTCGGCCGTCGTCACGATGACGAATGCCGCAGCGCAGCAGCTTCGAGCAACCGGCTCGACGACGAAGTTGATGGTGAGCGTGCAGGTGGAGACAGCGTGGGGCCGACCGGGAAACACGTTCGTCGGCATTCAGCGCGATCGCACCGACTTTCCATTTGTGCAGGGCTTCGGACTGTCGTCGTATCCGTATCTCGGTGGCTTCGCTGCGCCGGAACAGATTCCGCTCGAGTACTACAGCAAGCTCGTGGCGGATGCACCGTTGCCGATGATGGTGACGGAAGGAGGATGGACGTCAGCATCGGTTCCTGGTGCTGCGTCGTCGCTCGATCTTCAGGCGCGATACATCCGTCGTCAAATGGCGATCGCGGACAACGCGCAACTCCTCGGCGTCTATCAGATCACGTTCACTGATCTCGATCTGGCGTCGTTTCATCTGCCGCCGGGTACGATACTGCCGCTATTCGCGTTCCTCGGCATGGAGGATACGAGCTACAAGCCGAAGCCCGCGCTCGCGGTGTGGGACTCGGTGCGTGCGGTGCCACTCGCGCACTGACGCCGCGAAGGAGTCCACCTGTGGTTTCGGGGCCGTCACGCGAAGTGGTCATGACAGCAAGGCGACAAGTGGCGCTGGTCTACATACCGGCTCGAGGCCACCTTGATGAATCATGATGAAACTGTCCGCCGTCATTCTTGCCCTGAGTACCGTCTACGCGGCGGCCGCCGCTGACCTGCCGCCCGATCTCGCGAAAGCGGTGAAGGACTACGATCAGGGACAAACACACAACGACATTCCGGCGCTCGAGCGTCTCGTCACCGACGACTTCGTGCTGGTGAACTCGAACGCCACGGTGGAGAACAAGCAGCAGTTCCTTGCCGATTTCAATTTGCCCGGATTCAGGATCGACCCGTACGTGATGGAAGAGCGGGTAACGAAAGTGTGGGGCAACGCCGCGGTGATCGCCGGGCGTGTGCATCTGAGCTGGACGCAGGATGGCAAGCATCAGACGCGTCTGCTGCGCATGGTCTATGTCTGGGCGAAGCGTGACGGTCGCTGGCAGGTGACGTTCGCCCAGGTCACACGCGTTCCACAATAGAAGCCCTGCCGCTCGTTCGCTTCGCGAGTCCGCGATAGAAACGCGACGCCTTACAGCGACGACGCGCGCAACGCCCTTCCGCTTCCGACTGCGCTGCGTTGGCCATCGCGCAACGTCACGACGCCGTTGACGATCACGACGGCGATCCCGACCGGATATTGAAACGGCGATTCGAACGTCGCCGTGTCCGCAACCTTCGCCGGATCGAAGATCACGACATCCGCCGCGAGACCAGGTGCGAGACGACCACGATCGGCGAGGTGCACGCGTGCCGCAGAGCGCGACGTCATCTTCATGATCGCATTCGACAGCGTTACCGCCTTACGCTCGCGGACATAGCGGCCGAGCACGCGTGGAAAGGTGCCGATGCCGCGCGGATGTGGGCTGCCACGACGCGTCGGACCATCAATGGCAAAGCCGCCGCCATCGGAACAGACCATCGCCAGCGGATGCGCGAGTATGCGATCGAGATTCTCCTCGCTCATCGCGAAGCCGAGCATGCCGACGTTTCCGCCGCTGCGCCTGAGCAGGCCAACCGCATCCTCGTACGGATCCACGCCGCGTGCACGCGCGTGCGCACCAAGCCGTTTTCCTTCCGCATCGCGATCCTCGACGGCGCGCACGGACGAGATCTGCACGTTGTCCCAGCCGCCGATGAGCTCGACTTTGGCCAGCGCCTCGGTCCTGATGCGCGGCGCGACGCTCGAGTCGTTTAGCCGCGCGAAGAAGCCGTCCATGCCGCCGTCTCGGCTCCAGACGGGAAAGAGATTGGTCAGCCCCGTCGAGTAGGCGACGTACGGATACCAGTCGAACGCCGCGTCGACGCCAGCGGCGCGTGCGTCGTCGAAGCGCTTGAAGACGAGATCGAGCTTGGGCCAGTTACGCGGGCCTTGCGTCTTGAGATGTGAGATCTGCAGCGGACAGCCTGCGCCGCGCGCAACGGCGATGGATTCATCGATTGCCTCGAGAAGCTTGTCGTCCTCGTTGCGCATGTGGGTCGCGTACGGCAAACGGCGACTCGCGAGCGGCCGGCAGAGCGCAATGAGCTCATCGAGCGACGCAAATGCGCCGGGTGTGTATTCGAGACCTGACGACGCGCCGCACGCGCCATCAGCGAGCGCGCGTTCGACCATCGCCGTCATCCGCGTGATCTCGTCGGCAGTGGCAGGACGATCTCTGTCACCGATGACAGTGCCTCGCACAGAGCCAAGGCCGACCATCGATGCGACGTTCGGTCCGGGACGGAGGCGATCGAGGCCTTCCTGATATGCGTGGAACGATTTGTCGTCGGCACCCGTGGGACGCGAGCTGCCATCCGCCCCGACGACAATCGTCGTCACGCCCTGCCGAATGACCGACTCGGCGCGTGGATCTTCGGTGAGATTTCCGTCACCGTGCGAGTGGATGTCGATGAAGCCTGGAGCGACAGCGAGTCCTCTCGCGTCGATCTCCTCACGTCCGCGCGCGGAGACACGCGGCTCGATCTCGACGATGCGCCCGGACGACATCGCCAGATCGAGCTCGCGCCCCTCCGTGCCGGTTCCATCGAACAACGTGCCACCGCGAATGACGATGTCATGATCGGTGCCACGTGCCATCGCATTCGGAGCACATGCGACGGCAAGCAACGCGCCACTGCTCTGAGCAACAAAGGAACGGCGATCGCAACCCGTCATGGCGTTACTGCGCCGAGCGTGTTGCAAAGGAATGTATTCAACGTGTCGTCTTGCGGCTTGGCAATGAGAGCATGAAGTAAGAATGCGTCACGTTTTTCCTTGCGACCAGCGCTGCCTGCATCTAGAGTGTCGGCACGCAACAGCGTGATCTCAATTGTATGGCCATCGCAGTGACACAGCTAGAAGCACCGCTGTCGAAGTTCCCGCCCACGCACTGACCAACAAGAATCGGATATGGCAATGCGCTGATGCGTGCTCAGCGTGCGAAGGATGCCGGTGCGCAGTACGCGAAGGCAGTATCATTCGCTCCGTTGTATGCCGACGCTTACTACCTGCTGGCCGGTGCACTCGAACTGTCGGGCGACAAAGCCGGTGCGGCTGAGAACTATCGCAAGTTTCTCGAGCATGCCACGCGCGCGGACCCACGACACGCAGGAATTCCGCAGTGAACCGCATTCCGTGAACAATGTTCGCTCAGACAACTGACATCACGCACGTCGCCGGCGCGACGGAGCTCGTCGAAGCGGAGGCGTGGGCGCAGATGCACGCCGCGCTGCCCGACGACGTGCGCGTGCGCATGGGCTGTTCGCTGCACCGCTTCGACGGTGCCGCCGCGCTCATGACGAGCAGAAGTCGTGAGCTAGCCGTGAATCGCGTCATTGCGTTTGGCGTGCGCTCACCCGCGACGCGCGCTGTGCTCGACGCCATCACGGAGATGTATCACGATGCGGAAGTCGAGCGGTTCATCGTTCACGTCAGTCCAGGCACGAATCCCGGTGATATTACAGGCTGGCTCCTCGAGCGGCGATTCACGCTTCGTCCAGGGCTGGTGAAGCTCGCGCGCTCGACCGATGACGCATCGTCGCTTCCCGCTTCACCGGAACTGCGCATCGAAGAGATCGGCGTTGCGGATGGCGACATCTTCGAGGAGATCGTCGGCAATCCACTCAACGTGCCTAGCGACATGCGCGCCGGCATTCGGTCGACGATCGGGCATCCTGGCTGGCGATACTATCTCGCGTATCGCGATGCGACGCCGATCGCCGGATCAGCGATGTACGTCGGAGAGAACGCGGCATGGTGTGGACTCACGGCAACGATCGAGGGAGCGCGCGGACAGGGTGCACAGAGCGCTCTGCTTCGTCGACGCCTGATGGATGCGGCTGACATG
>JBDUCR010000032.1:0-3196 GCA_040003345.1 bacterium | reverse complement strand
CGCTGCCATCCGCTGAAACCCGTGCCATCGTAGTGCAACACGAGCTGCAGCGTGCAAGTCGGCATCGAGATAAAAACTACCCGCACGTGACGGAGAGTCAAGCAATTCGCGATGCGACGCTCCGTCGACGCGTGACCGCGCATATCTTTTCGCAGTCATATCCACGTAATTGAATTTGCCGCGCCGCAGCGGCCAGAATTTTCTCCGCCTCCGCGATTGCGGACGGTGCACTTTTCCCCGCCGGATGCCTCCACGCACGCTCGCCACGCTCGCCCACGCGCTCAGCGTCGCGCCGGACCTCGAAGCGTCGCTGCTCGCACTGGCGGAGTCGCTCTCCGAGGTGGATCGGTTTGCCCAGCTCGCGCTCGTGCGCTTCGACGCACGCCGCAGCATGCTCGTCGATCGCCTCGTGCCGAACGTCGATCTCGTCACCCGTCAGCGTCTCGAGACCACATTCGACCATTTGCCGACGCGCGAGCGCATCGCGGTCGCGACGGGAGGAAGCTTCGTCGAGTTCGGCGATCACTCCGACGAATTCGCGCAGCTCTTCGCTCTCGCGAAGCTGCCTGACGTCGGCTGGCTTTCGCTGCGCGGCATTCGCTTCGAAGGACAGCTCGCGGCCATTGTCGTCCTCTATGAGACACGAAAGTTTTTCGGCACGCGATCGTCGGAGCGGCTGGCGCCCGCGGCAGCTCTCTTCGATCTCGCGTTCGCGCGCTTCGCCGAACAGGAGGCGAGGAACGAGGCAGTGCGGACGCTCGAGGACGTGACCCAGCGCGTGCACTCGGAGTACGAGCGGAAGCTTGGGCTGCTCGAGGAGCAGCTGACCGTAGTGTCCGGCACGCATCAGGCCGGGGATCCCGAGCGGCTCGTCGCGCTCGAGCGTGAAGTGGCGAAGGCGATGGAAGACGCACGACGCGCGAGCAAGCGGGCAACGGCCGTCGAAGCAACAGTCGGCGCGGCGGTGGAACAGCTCGAGATGGCGCACATCGAGTTGCATCGCCGAAGCGAGGCGGTCAGGCAGAAGACGCGGACCATCTACCTGATCGACCGCGTCCTCACGCTCGACGCCACCACCGACGATCCGCGCGACATGGTGAACGGCCTGCTCACGCTCGTCGGCGACGACATGGGGGCGCAGCGGTGCTCGCTACTGCTGCACATTCCCGACGAGAACGCACTTTTTCTTGCGGCAGCGCGCGGTATCCCGACGAATGTGCCGGCAGGATATCGCGTGCACATCGGGCAGGGTGTCGCGGGCAAAGTTGCGGCGACGCGCGAACCGCTCCTCGTGCAGGATGTGGCGGAAGCGAAGCATCATCCCCTCATCCGCGACGAACTGTTCACAACCGGCTCCTTCATCAGCTTCCCACTCGTGTATCACGGCAATCTCGTCGGCGTGGTGAATCTCGCGAATCGTGCGATGCACGGAATCTTCGTGGATGAAGACGTCGAGCGCGTGCGACTACTCGGTCTCGTGATCTCTCTCGTGGCGACGCAGTCGCGCCTCACCGACCGTATGCTCGAGACGCTCAGTGTCGGCTAGCGCCGTTCCTCCGGTCCAGTACGCGATCCGTCAGCTGGCGATGGGACACTCTCTTTCGGAGGGAGAATCGCGCGCGGCGTTCGGCTCTGTGATGGAGGGCGAGGCGACCTCCGCACAGGTTGCCGCGTTGCTGATTGGCCTGCGCGTGAAGGGCGAGACTCCGGAGGAAGTCGCAGGCGCCGCGGACGCCTTGCGCGGCGCGATGGTCCACCTGCCAGCGGACAACCCGAATGATCTCGTCGACACGTGCGGCACTGGTGGCGGCGCCGTCGGCACCTTCAACATCTCCACCGCAGCAGCCTTGCTCGCCGCGGGGCTGGGCGTGCGGATCGCGAAGCACGGCAACCGGTCCTTCACGTCGGCGTGTGGAAGCGCAGACGTGCTCGAGGCGCTGGGTGTTCCGATCGAGGTAAGCGTGGACGTAATGGAGCACGCGCTCCGCGAAGCGGGCATTGTGTTCATGTTCGCGCCCCTGATGCATCCGGCGATGCGGCACGTGGGCCCGGTGCGTCGTGAGCTCGCGATTCCGACGGTGATGAACATCGTCGGTCCGCTCGCGAATCCTGCGTCGGCGGGACGGCAGGTTGTCGGAGTGGCGGACACCCGACGCGTCGGCCTCATTGCCGGCGCGCTGCGCGCGTTAGGCACGGTGCACGCGCTCGTCGTCCATGGCGAGCCCGGCATGGACGAGATCTCGCCGTTGGGGACGACTCATGTCGTCGAGATCCGCGACGGTACAATGCGCGAGTGGACGATCGATCCGGCGACGTATGGATTCGCTGCGGGCGCAGTCGAGGATATCGCTGGCGGACCGCCTGCCCAGAACGCAGCTGCGGTAACGGCTGTTCTCGATGGAAGCGCGCCGGCGACGGCAACGGCGGCGGTGATTCTGAACGCCGCCGCGGCACTGTACGTGTCACCCGGCGGCCCGAGCGACTATGCCGCGGCGATCGACGCCGCGCGGGCAGGCTTGCGCGATGGAGCTGGACTCAGAGCGCTGGCGCGGCTCCGGGCGGCGCACGGCAGCTGAGGCGGTCGCGCGGGACGCCCGCCGCGACCCGACCTCTAATACCTTCGCATTACGCCAACGACGATCCCCTGAATCGTGATGTCGTTCTCGTGCACGTACATCGGTGGCATTGTTTCATTCGCGGGCTGCAGCCGAATGCGCCCATCCTTTTCCCGATAGAACTTCTTCACCGTCGCCGAATTACCGTGCAGCATGGCAATGACCATCTCTCCATTGTCCGCACGCTGGCGCTCGTTCACGACGACGAAATCGCCGTCGCGGATCTGTTCCTCGATCATGGAGTTTCCGCGAACGCGCAGCACATAGTGATTGCCCCCGCGCTGCACGAATGAGTCGGGCACCGCGATGGATTCCTGATGTGCGATGGCCTCGATTGGCACACCGGCCGCGACAGCACCGAGCAACGGCAGCTCGATCGCCTTCGGCATGATGTCGCTCGGCAGAATCTCGATGGCTCGACTTTCATTGTACGAGCGCTTGATGAAGCCTTTGCGCTCGAGATTGCTCAGATGCTCGTGCACCGTCGCGAGCGAGCTGTAGCTGAAATTCTCCGCGATCTCCTCGAAGCTCGGCGCATAGCCGTTTTGCTCAGAGTAGAGCGTCAGATAGTTTAGAATCTC
>JBDUCR010000298.1:0-3226 GCA_040003345.1 bacterium | reverse complement strand
GATTCCGCGAAGGCTCCGCGCTCCCGTTCGGCGATGAAGTCCGCTCGGGTCATGAAATAATAGTCACGTCCCTCGATTTCGCCTGGTCTGGGGCTTCGCGTAGTGCACGAGACTGAATAGCCGAGATCGGGACGCCTAGCCAGAAGCGCCTTGGCGATGGTCGTCTTCCCGCTTCCGCTGGGAGCGCTGAGGATGACCGGGAAGCCGCTGATGGAGTTCACTCGAGATTCTCCACCTGCTCACGAATCCTCTCGAGCTCTTCTTTGACGAGCAGCACGTCCGCGACGATGGCGGCGTCGTTGCCCTTGCTGCCTGTCGTATTGGCTTCGCGCAGCATTTCCTGCAACAGGAAGCCCAGTCGCTTGCCCACTCCGTCGGGCTGTGCCGACGCGAGGGCCGCACGAAACGCATCGATGTGCGCGCGAAAGCGCGAAAGCTCTTCCTGCACATCGAGCCGATCGGCGAGTAGCGCGATCTCCTGCGCGAGCCGGTGTTCGTCGATCGCCAGCCCTTCCGTGAGCTCTTTCACCGCGTTGCGAAGACGATCGCGTTGCTCGACCACGCGCTCAGGCGCGCGCACGGCGATTCGTCCAAGTGCCAGCTCGATGCTCGCGAGTCGTTCGTCGAGATATGTGACCAGCCGCGCACCTTCGGCGGCACGCATCTCGAGAAGTGCCTTCACCGCGCGTTCAACAATGCCGACGAGCTGAGGCGCGGCCTCGTCGGACAGATCTTCGCGCGCGCCAGTGACGAAGACATCCGGGAGCCGCAGTATGGCGGAGACATCAATGTTGTCCGGGAGGCCGTGACGTTCCTGCAAACCGCGAAGCTGCGCCACATAGCCGGCAAAGCGGCTCTCGTCGATCGGCAGCATGCCAGTCTCGGTGTCATCGCGCTCGAAGCGGGCGGAGAGCGTCACGTGCCCGCGAGTGACGCCCCGCCGCATGGCGTCGCGCACCTCGCCCTCCCAGCGCTGCAGCACGCCCGGAAGCTTGATAGACGGACTGAAGAAGCGGTGGTTCACAGAGCGCACTTCAACGCTCACGCGACCACCGCCCACCTCGCCATCGGATGCGCCGAATCCTGTCATGCTACGTATCATATCGAGCCGCGTAAGTTACTGTGGCTCAACAACATTGTCAATTCCAGAAATCCCATCGCACCCCGTAGAACTGGGTTTGCCGAGGCATGTTGAAGCCCGGCACCATGGCGTATTTCTCCTGAAGGAGATTTCGGAACTGATACGAAACCACTGCACTCTGCACCCGGATCTCGAGCTTGAACGCGAGCACACGATAGCCAGGCGTGGTGACAACCGTGTCCGCGCCCACGGGAAAGGTCGAGCTCGACCGGTATTCGTGCGAGAGCGACGTCAAAAGCCCAAAGTTGCCGCGCGGAAATTTGTCGAGGAGGTTCGTCTGGATGTACAGCTCGGTCCGCGTTTGATATTTCGGGCGGTAGAAGCCGGAATCGTCACTCCACGCGACGGCCCAGGCGTCCACGTTGACCGCGCGCCAGAGGCGGCCGCGAATGGTCGCAGTCTTCGCCGTCGCCGCCGGATCCGTGCGGATGGCCGTCGCCTTCTGATACGGAATGCCAAATTCGGCCGGTGGAAGCAACGTCGTCGCTCCACGACGAAGTACTCCGCCGCTCAGCCAGAGATCGCGCAGATGAATGCCCGCCTCCGCGCGATAGTTGGTGCGTGAGGCCAGGCGATAGCGCGTCGCTTCCGTAGTGTCCGGGGTGACGAACGGTCCGAGCCCCGAGATGATGAATGCGCCGTTCTCGTCGAGGATGGTTCCGGATCGCGGTTCGACGAACAGGCGATCGAAGTCGCCAGTGCCGGTGCGCGAAGCAGTTCCGAGTAACGCAAGTCGGTCGAGCAGCGAGAACTTGACCGTGCCCTCGAAGCGCGACGGGTTCAGATAACTCTGTCCCTCGCCGAACAGCGAGAGTGCGATCGGACCGCCCGTTGCCGACGCACGCCCCGACAGGACGTGTGACGTCCGATGGCCGCCAACGCGCACGCGTTCGGCGCCGCTCAGCTGCACGGTGCCACGGGTGACACCGCCGGTGAGAAGGTACTGGCTTTCGTATGACACCGAATCTCCACGCGAGGTGGAGTCAGTTGCGGCACCGACGCTCGTCGTGCTGCGCGGCTTTCCGTGATATTCCTCGGCGGATGCCAACGCCTGGAACCAGCGTCCGCGATCGGGATCACCATTGCCGAAGCGCAGGTACGAGGTGGTTCGTTGCGTCTCGATTCCTTCGATGACGCTCTTCGTCTCGTCAACGTCGCCGGTACCGCGCCATGGTGCTCGATTGCGGTGCGTGCGCTCCATGAACGCGTCAGCGCTCCACGGACCACGCGTGGTGCCGAGGCGCCCCATGAGATTCAGCGCGTCTGACGACGGAAGCTGACGGTCGGGCTGCGTGGTGAATTGCTCTGCCGACACCTGCAGTGCTTCGCCGTGATCGAACCGACGTCCATAGAACGCGCGATAGAGATTCGAGTTCTGATCGCCTGTCGCGATGTCGGCACGAGTGTATGGTATCGTCCGGTCGACGCGCCACGTGCGCGCGTACACGCGAACCTCCTCGGCACCACGTTCGATGCGCACTTCTTCGAGCGCGTGCAGTGGAAGGTCGTTCACCGGCGCAACGCCTCGCGCGCGACGATCCATCGGATCGAGCTCGAGGCCGTCGAGAAAGATTCGAATGCGGCGGATATCGCCTTGCGACGCGATGACGACAGGCGCGCCGAGCGCGCCCGCCGCGAACTCGGTGAGCCCGGGCACCCGTCCGAGGAGATCGGAGAGCGTAATCGCACCGGTCGCGAACATTGCCGTGCGATCGTAGATGCGCGGCGCGCCAATTTCGAGAATCGGCGGCATGTCAGCGCGCGTCAGCGGAGGTTTGATCGTGTCGGGTTTGGGGGCGGGTGGCAGCGGGACGAGTCCCTGCTTGGTTGAGTCCCGATTGGTGATCGAGTCCGCACCTGGCCGAAGCGGGATTCTGACGGTGTCGCGACCGGCCGGCGGCAAGTTGCGCCGACCGCCCGCAGTGTCGACGCGACTGCGCACGGTATCGCGACGGCCGCTCACGGTGTCTCGCCTGACGGGAACCTGGGCGCCAACTGTGTCAGGCAAAACGGCCCCGGCAGCTACGCCGAGGCCGAGGAAAACGATCCACAGCGACCGGCGAAAGATCACCCGGCGCGCCCTCG
>JBDUCR010000218.1:0-10869 GCA_040003345.1 bacterium | reverse complement strand
CAGACGCTGCGTCATGATGTGATAGTTGTGCGCCCATAGAATGATTCTCGTGGCAGGCGGCAAGGCATTGACGAGTCGACGGACATTGTCGGCCATGTATTCGTCGCGTCGCGCGAGGAACGCCATGGGGTCGGGATCCTTTGCTTCGATAGCTCCTGGTTGCACGAGCACTCTGGCGATCTCGCGCATTGCGTCATACTCCGTTTGGCTCGAGTTCTGAATCAGCCGAGCGCCGTTGAGCTCCATGAACGCATAGAGGTCGACGTACTGTCGCTGCAGCATGGCACCCCTTTCTTCGTCCAGCTTGGCGGGATGCGTCTTGTCACTGAACAGGACCGCTGCGGCGGGAGCCCGATCGGGGGCAACGCGATTCAGATAACTGAGCAGCACGTCGGTTCCCGATATTCTGTCCTGACCGTCGACTCCAACGACTCGGACCTTCGCATCGGCCGACGCGCTCGCGTTGTACGCGCGCAGCCACGCCAGCATCGCCACTACCTCCTCCGTGTCCCATGGCTTGAGGATGAAGGCAGAGTCACTCGAAACACCGAGCACGTAGTCATTGATGTGCTGGCAAGCGACGTAGTCCAGCTCCAGCGCAAGGACGCGGAAATCCATCTTCGTCACGAGGAACTCGATCAGACGATGCTTGAGCTGAAACAGTTCGCGTGAACCGTGGCTGGCTTCACCCAACGCGACGATGTCGACGCCGTCGAGTACACGTGCTAAGGGCGCGAGATCAGCGACGCTGCTGTCGGGCGACACGGTCGAAAGACGGATCGCGTGTTCCTTCAACCACCCGATGACCGCCGAGCGTCGCGCGTCCGCCGCCTTCGACTCATCCAGGAGATACGCGGAGTATTGCTGCTCGGTAAAAATACCTTTGACCGCGATCGCATAACGTCCTGGCGGTGCGCTCTTCGCGAGCGCTTCGACTTCGATGCGGTACGTGCCGGTGACGGTCGCACGCTGCATTACCGGCTCCGGTCCGTGGGTGCCGTTTGGTGAGTCGATCTCGGCGAGCTTGCGGTTGTCGGGCGCGAACACGCGCACCACGACGTCGATGCCACGCTGGTCTACGGTCGCGACAAGAATGCTTCCTGATGTGAGCGGAACGGTGTACGCGTGCTTACCGCCTCCGAAAAGCGTATGCTCGGAAACATTGTGGAGGTCGAGCGCGGACGTTGGAACAGTCGGACTGTCCATATCGAGGCCATGCGCTTGGGCCGCAAGCGTGCTCGAAGACATGAGCATCGCCGAAATACCGATGAGCGCGTTAGTTCTTTTGCAGCAACGCATCGACATTGTGAGTAACGGAGAGGTGACGACGTGGCCGCCTTGGCACGCGATATCGCAGTACACCGATGGTAGCGTGTATGAACGGCGATGTTAGAGCCAATGGCGTGTGTTCTGACCAGTCCACCCGTGCCGCAGAACGGCCACGCCACCTGTTGCAGCAACTCGTCCTCGGAGACTCGTTGCCGCAACAGATGGCGTGGCCGTTGTGACGCTCTAATCAGCCGCTACGGACAGTTCGGAGTAATCGACGTCACGTTGCGCGCATCGAGCTGCGACTTCGGAATTGGTAGCGCCGCCTGAAAGAGATCACCCGGCGCGCCCGGTCCGGCCGCCGCGTTGAGCCGGCCATATGCTCGAAGATCGACGAGACGATTGGCGCCCTCGCCGAGCAGCGAATAGCGCTTCTCATACAACACGGCGGAGATGGCCTCGGCCTTCGTTGCCGGAACGGCGATCGGAGCGAGGCCGCCGTCTGCGGTGCGCACCGCATTGATATCCGCAGTAGCAGCCCCAAGGTTTCCGAGCTCGATGTTGGCTTGCGCGCGAAGCAGGAGTAACTCTGAGTTCTTCAGAATTGGCATCGGACGCGCGAGGTCACTCGGATCAGTCAGCGGCGTTTTATATCGCGTCTTCACGCCGAACAGCGATTTGGTAGACGCGAGCACCGTAATCTTGGACGCGCGTCTGTCGCCTGCCTGTATGCTGTCGCCGACGTAGGGGTTCAGATAGACGTTCGCGTCCGCGAGCTGATTGACCAAATCACCCGATGCCGTGCTGTACGTGTAATAGATCCCGGTGTCCATGCCCTGCGCCGGGTCCGCGAACGATGCATTTAGGTCGGCGAGTGCTGTAGCGAAACTCGCCACGTTTGGCTTCTGGTGACTCAGCCCTCGATACAGCTCGATCTTTCCCTTGAGCCCTTTGGCGACCTTGAGCATCGCCGCAGGTGTGCTGAAGTCACCGTGAAGCCTGAAGCCCGATGGTATGGGGAAGGGGAAGGTCGCACCGCCTCCAGACAGTTCCGTCGCCGCACTATCGAGAAGCAGTGCGATGGCCGCGAGCACGTTGGGCTTGCATACGAAAGGCGCCGGCGGATCGTCGAATGGATGATTGACGTCCAACGCGATGCCGAGGGAATCGCGCAGCGTGAGCGCGCGATAGTATGAGAGCGCCTTGAAGGTATTCACCATTCCCTGTGTCGCGAGCAACTCCTGCGGCGTGAGTCCAGTCGCCTTCGGAATCATGTTCAGAATTACGTTGCCCGTGTGAATGGTCCCGTAAAACTGTCCGAACGCTCCTCCGCCCACGAAGCCCGAGAAATCCGCCGGGTTCGCGCCAACGGTCTCATTAATCCAGCGAGCCTCAGCGTTGTCGAGGCGATAGAAGTCGCGTCCCATCGACGACGAGAAGATGAGGTACCGGATGTCGAGGTCTTGCCGCGACGCATCGAGCAGGCCGGTCACGAGAAGGGATGCAGACGGAGGCGTCAATCCGGTCCTCGTCAGATCGTCGGAAATATTGTTCAGGTCATTGACGCCAGTAGAGTCCTTGCACGCTGCGGCGGCGATACCGAGCCCGGCGAGCAACACCAGGATGCGTGGGTTCATTGGATGCTTCATGTCAGTAGTTCGCGCTCAGGGAGAAGAACAGGCTGCGACTTGGCGGATAGGGTGTCACGTCCTGAAAGCGACCGATATTCTGGTTGCTGAAGTTCGAGACTTCCGGGTCGTAGCCGGAATAGGAGGTCCACGTCTTCAGGTTGCGCGCACTCACCTCGAGCCGCACTCCCTGCGTCAGGCCCGAGAAGAGGCTCTTCGTCACAGAGCTCGGCAGTGTGTACGACACCGAGATCTCGCGCAGCTTGAGGAAGCCGCCGTCCTCGAGGTACGAGCCACCCGCACCAATGGACCTGATGCGTGCGGCCGACTTCGCGGTGTCTGCGAGGAAGCCCAGGCCATCCGCCGTCGCGCCGTCGAAGTACGCGTCGGTGAGGTTCGCGACCTTGCCGCCGCGGCGCCAATCGAGCAGGCCATAGAGGCGCACCTGTCCGATGTTGAATTCGTTCGAGAAGCCCATCGTGAAGTCCGGCGCGCTCTCGTAAACAGAGATGTGACGCGCACGACTCACGAACGCGCCCGTCGACGAGAACGTCGTGTCGAATCCGTTGCGCGCCTGCACGGCAGACGGCGAGTACCCCTGACAGACATATGGCGAACCGTATGCGGTGCCGAAGAAGCTGCCGCCATTGAAGCACGGCACGTCGAGCCGCGTGATGCGGCCGTCCACATTCGCAAACGTGGTGCGGGAGACCCAGTTGAAGTTGTTGCGCTGAATCGGCGTGACGTTCAACCCGATCTCGGTGCCGGTATTCTGAATGGCACCACCGTTGATGAACTTGCTGGAGATGCCCGACGTGCTGGCGACGTTCGCCGCGAGAATCAGATCGTCCACGGTCTTCCTGAACACCGTGGCATCGAGCGCGACGCGGCCGCCACCAAACTGCATGTCGACGCCGCCTTCAAGCTCGGTCGACACCTCGGGCTTGATGTTCGCCGCACCGGCGATGGCCGAGGTGCGTGCGCCGAGCTGTCCGTCGAGAACGCCGATGGGAAGCGTCGTGAACTTGTAGCCGTACGGCGGCTGGTTGCCGGCTCTGCCGTACGCAACGCGCAACTTGATCTCGTCGGTAAACCGCGGAAGGAGCGGCATCCGATATGACAACGCCGCCTTCGGGTAGCTGTACCACTTCTTGTCGTCGCCATTGACACTCGAGCGCTCCGAGTTGATCGCGCCAGTGAGCAATAGACGTTCATTAAGAGTGAGGAACTCTTCCTGCGCGTAGTAGGCGAAGTCCTTCACCAGAAACTGGTTTTCATTTACCGACTGGACGACACCGTAGTTCACGTTCGTGACGCCCTCGGGGAGGCGGCGGCCGAGATTGGTGACGGCATCGCTCTGACGACGCTCCTGACGCAGTCCGAACGACGTCGTGGCCGTGAGCGCGTCGGTAATGAGCTTGTGCGCGCCCGAGAGATTCAGATTGGCGTTGATGTTCTGCGTCTTGTTCGTCGCATTGGTTCCCGCAAGGCCATCATTCGCCTCGAAGAACACATTCGGTGGCGACGTCAGGTGCGAGTTGAAGGAATACGCGTCCACGCCACCGAGGAACGTGACATCGAACGTCTGTCGCTGTGTGCTCAGGAAGGTGAACGTGGAATTCACGCTGCCGATGTAGCGATACACGTCCTCTGGGATCTTGACGAGATCGGCCGTCTGAAACGGATTGGAGCCCGACGGCAGATACGGATTGCGAAGTCCGGAATTGAGTGGAATCCATGTTGGCGTGGATGCGAAGACGTCGCCCGGCGAAACGATGTCGTTGTTGTCGTTTCCGGAAATGCCGCGGTCCGTCAGCGAGTGGATGAACTCGTTGTTGGAGCGCAGCGTCAGGCGCGATCCGATGAGCTGACCGACGTTTGCCGTGACGGACTGCTTCTGATAGTACGAGTTGCGCTGGATCGCCGCGTCACGCTTGGCCAGGCCGCCAACGTAGTACGTGGTGCCGCCACTGCCGCCACGAAGAGCGAGATTCGTTTCGTACGACAGCGGGTTGTTTCCGTAGAATTGCTGCTCGAAGTCGTTGCACCCACCGCCGTTGGCCGTCCAGTCGGTCGCGTCATAGCCAGCGTTCGTCACTTCGTCGGCTGACGTAAAGCAGCGCAACCCGAGCTTGTGCGAAAGTGAGAACTGCCCGACGCGCTGTGTGATGCTGGCAGACGGCTGACCGGTGTTGCCGTGACGTGTGGTGATAATGATGACGCCGTTCGAAGCCTTCGACCCGTAAATCGCGCCGGCCGATGCGCCCTTGAGCACTTCGATGCTCTCGATGTCGGCGGGGTTGAGGTCGGAAATGCGGTTGGTGGGCTGGTCCTGCGTGGACATCATCATGCCTCCGCCAGCCGCGGTCACGGCATTCAATCCCGAGCTAATCTGCGAGTTGCTCGCCAGAACACCGTCGATGACGTAGAGAGGGCTCGACGACGCGTTGATCGAGGTGATGCCGCGCAACTGCACCTGCGAACCTCCGCCTGGCGCGCCGGAATTAGTCGAGATCACGGCGCCCGGGATCTTGCCCTGCAACGCATTTTCGATCGTCGGTGTGGGCGCCCGGTTGAGCTGATCACCACTCACGGAAGCCACGGCGTTCGCAGAGTTCACGGACGAAACGGTGGTGGTCGTGCCCGTGACTACCTGGCGCTCGAGCTCGAGCGCGTCGCGCTCCAGCTTGACATCCACCACGTCCTGCGACGCAGTGAACGGTTGATTGACGCGCTTATAACCGATGCGTCGAACGACGAGAACACGTGCGCTCGCGGGCACGTTCACCAAGACGAAACGGCCGTCGTCACCGGTGTACGCGTTGATCGCCGTGCCTTGCACATTGACGCTGGCGCTCGGGATTGGTTCGCCGGCACCGCCGGTGACGCGGCCGGCAACGCGCCGCTGCGCCGAGACGTCGCGCGCCGCGAACAGCAACAGCGCCGCGCTGATAAAGAGTGAAAGTCTGATCCTGTTCACAGAGCCTCCATGAGTTGAATACGCGACGTGAGCGCCGAGTGCGGCGTCATGTCTCATGCGGAGGCTTACCACTCAAAGCATCGTGCAGTCACCTTAGCGGGACGAACGGTATAAGTAAGCGGCGGAGTGACATCGTATCACATCGAGTGCACGGCTGCGTTAACGTGGCGAACACGCGGGTCACGGACGCCGGCGGCGTTTCGTCACACATCAGGAGCACTTCATAAGGAAATGTGCAGCAAATGGAGAATTGGCCTGTGCAGGCGCGCAGCAAATTGGCCCTACCGCGAGGAACGGCAACAGGCAAGACTGTCACGCGACAGAGTGTGTTAAGCGGATAAGACACACCGCGCGGCATAAGAGGGCGCTGTGCTACTGCGCGACGACCTCGCATGGCGACACATCGCAAGCAACGAGCGCGTCGACAACGGAGTATTCGCGACCGAGACCTAAACGTGGGAGGTCTAAATGAGTGCGTCAGGCTATGCGATTCGCGGTGGAGTTGCTGGCCGAGAACGCCTCAGCCTACTGTCCCGTGTCCTCGGACCGTCAACCGACGCGTTGATCGCCATGAGTGGACTGCCTCCAGGAGCGATATGCCTTGACATAGGATGCGGTGGAGGAGACGTGTCGTTCAGTCTTGCGAAGGCGGTTGGCCCCACAGGGCGCGTCCTCGGTGTCGACATCGACGAGGTAAAGCTTGAGCTCGCGCGAAGTGAGGCCCGACAGCGCGGACTGCTGAATGTGGCGTTCGAGGCGCATGACGTCACCGCCTGGATCGCGGATGAATTGTTCGATGTCGTGTATGCGCGCTTTCTTCTTACGCATCTCCGCGACCCTGTCGCGATGCTCTCCGCCATACGGCGGCAACTGCGTCCGGGCGGGACACTGATCGTGGAAGACATCGATTACCGCGGTCACTTCGCCGCGCCGGAGTGCGCAGTATTTCACCGCTATGTCGCGCTGTACACGGACCTGGCGCGGCGTCGTGGAGGCGATCCAGAGATCGGCCCGCGTCTTCCGAGTCTTTTGCGCACTGCAGGCTTCACGCATGTACAAGCGACGATGACTCAACCGGTGGCGCTGCAAGGCGGAGAAGACGAGGGCATCAAGTGTCTCGTATGCGTCACCCTTGAGAGCATCGCCGACGCTGCGAGCAAGGAGGGCCTCGCAACGACCGACGAGCTTCGTGCGATGATCGATGAGTTGTATGCTTTCGCGCGCGATCCGAACACCGTCATCGGAGGCCCGCGCGTATTTCAGGTGTGGGGAGTGTCCTAGGCGGAGCGTCATGGCGATGATGCTGACCGCACGCGTCGTTTCCGATCACGACATCTATCTCGTGCGAGGCGTGGCAACGAACGCCATCGTCTTGCCACTGACGAAATCGCGAACGTTGCCGGTGATGTGTCCCGCGTCATTGATGTCACGTGCCGAGAGGAGACTGTCGGCGAATGTGGAGCCCATGAGCGACTTCAGGTTCGTCATCACCCCGTTGTCCCAGAGAAACGCGCGACAAATACTACCTTTGCACGACACGCCAACCACTTGCCGTCGGGCGTTGATGCCGAAGGCCTGGCTGTTGTCATCGCCAGGTAAGAGCCCGAGGTCAATCAGGCCATGCGCTGCATTCCAGAGGAAGGCGTGCGGCAGAAAGGCGCCGCCCACCACGCCCGTTGGATTCGAGAAGCCGACTACGTCTCCCGCCTCATTCACGGCAGTTGGTGTGTGCCATGCTTCGCCACCCAGATTCGGAATCTCGCTGGGCTTCCCGTCGCGCCAGATGACAGAGTGGCGCGCACTGAAACGACCGACCGCAACATCGCAATCACCCGAGATGCCGACAACCTGACCGCGCGCATTGATCGCCGTGGCCGCAGACGACGAATCGCCTAAGAGTGGCGGCAGCTGACGCAGCGCTCCTGTTGATGGCTCCCATTGCACGGCGCGGAACTGCAGCACCTGCGGAGCGTTACACGTTGGGTCATGCACTGGCGTCTCCGCCCAACCCACAACTCGTCCCGCGCTATTGACCCCCGCGGCGTAACTGTTGTTGCCACCGAGTGTCGGCATCGGGTGCAGGCGATGCTCATACCACGCGAAGCCGAGGCACACCTTGCCGCTTGTCGGCAAGAATGCCGAGCAGCTCCACTCTTCATGCAGTGGCTCGTCGATCGCCGTCTGCGCAATGCCGACCACCATGCCAGCAGCATTCTCTCCGGGCCACTGCACGGTACTGTGCGGCCCTCCCAGCGTTCCCAGGTCGATCGGTTGTCTGTTGCGCCATTGTGCTGCGTGGCGCTCTCCCGTAGGCAGCGTTGAGAAGCCCGCTACCCACCCTTGGCCGTTGATCGCGCTCCCACGACTCGGCGCGTTGCCGAGATCGGGCAAGCGAACGAGCTCGTACATCGCCGCCGTCGTGCCGTCGTTTGCACGCGCCAGGCCCGCTGCGCTCAACGTGGGCGGAGTCGACGGACTATCGATGGTACAGCTGCACACGACCGCGATGAGTAGGATGCTCGTGCTTTGACGCATCGGAATATCTCCTGTCTGAACCGAGACGATCGATCTCTCGCGCATTCACGCGATCTGGGCGAGCATACCCACGGAGGTCGCGCAAGAGTGCGCCGGATTCGGACGCGTCACCCATTTTCGTGTCGAGACGCCAATAGATGTGATGACTCGCGTCGTTTATTCACGAGAGGTGCCGATACCTTTGCGCGATTCTCGAGTCATACAAGTGTGGCGAACCCGACTGGATCGCACGCATCGTCGACCTCACTAACCTTGTTCATGTACTCCCAGAAGCTGGCTACAGCGCTTGCCGTTATCTGTGTCGCGGGGGGCAGCGCATGCGCCGCATCGCGAGCGGTGCCGGTAGCGCGCGCCTTTGCCGCGGAGAACGTGAGTCGATCGGACAGTGGGAAACTCTCGGCGACGGAAGCACGTCGAAGACTCACTACCTCGACGATCAGCACGCTGCCGAACGCATTTGTGCCATATATCATCACCGTCGCCGTTGGTGATTCCGTGACGTTCGCATTTGGGGGCGACATCGATCACAACGTGATCTGGCGCGCGTCCAATCCGAGCGGCGCTCCCGCGAATATCGAGAACGCAACCAACGAGACGTTCGTGCGAAGGCTCACGACGCGCGGCACGTTCAACTACGAGTGCACGGTGCACCCGGGCATGATCGGGCAGATCGTCGTACGCTGACCGAACGCAGATCAGCTACCGCGTGACGCCGCGCATGGTGGGCGTCCAGCCGGGAAAAATGAAATCCAGATCGTCATTCTGCAGACGCTTCTGCACGATCTCGGCAAGGATGTCACGGTAGTCGATCGTCACCTTGAGATCCTGGCCCGAGTCGAGGTTGGCGGTGGCAAGGCCGGGCCAGTTGTTCACCAGCACGCGTCCGCCGGCAATGCGCTTGCCGACGGCAAAGAGCGCGGTGCCGCGACCATGATCCGTGCCGCGACTTCCATTCTCCCGCACGTTGCGTCCGAATTCGGAGAAGGCGACTGCGGTCACGCCTGGCCCCTTGACGGTATCGATGACGTCAGCGTAGAACGCGGCAAGGCTGTTCGAGAAATCCGTCATGACCTGGAACATTTCTCCCGCGAGCGGACCTTCCTCTGCGTGTAGATCCCATCCGCTGATGTCCACCTGCGCAGCCTCGATGCCGATGTCGGCCTTGATGAGCGTGGCGACGGACTTGAGCGCGTTGCCAAAGAAGGTCGCCGGATACACGGCACCATTGGCCGGTCTATACGTCGTGAAACCTACGGTATCGAGCAGCGCTATCGTATTTGATGCATCGAGCGCAGCGGACTGAATGGGCGCGGGCGCAACGCGATACTCGTCTTGCAGAAACGCGAGGCGGGCGCGTTCGGTGGCGACGTTGCCACCAATCGCGAACGTCGACGGATTCGGTATGGGAAGGGTCCTTGGAGCACCGACGAGAGTCTTCTTCAAACCAGACGACAACCCGATCGCGCGGAGAGGTGCTGACGTGCGGACCGCGGGCGTACTCGCGAGATGACGTCCAAGCCAACCGGTGACGAGCGTTACGTCGTCTGGTCTGCCTACCTCCAGGAAGCGCTGTGCGTCGAAGTGCGAGCGCGAACTGTTGGACTGGCCGGTGGCGTGCACCACGAGAAGGTCCTTTGCGCGATATGCTGGCATGAGGCTGGCCATTGCCTGCGGAAACGCAAAGAAATTGTCGAGCGCTATGCTCTTCGTCGCGATGTTCTGATCCGGTCGCGGAATGGCAATCGTCGCTCGACTTGCGTAATAGTCTGGATCGCCAAAGGGAACACAGAGCGTCAATCCATCCGCGCCACCGCGCATGAATATCGACAGGATCACGTCGCGAGCACTCGCATGCGTGTCCGCGAGAGTGATGCGAGGCAGCCACGCGGGAAAATACGCCGCAACGCCCATGGCTATGATCCCGCTCGCGCCCGCGCCGACAAACTCCCGGCGCGCGAGCTCGCGATATTCGCTGCAGGCGAGGCTGTCGTCGTGCTCGTCCATGCTCATGGCATGATCCTCAGTACCACTGAAAGGAGTTACCGCTCATTGCGAGCGCCAGCGTTTCACGAACGCGATCTGCGTCGTACGGACCACGCTCGAGATACATCGTCAGAGACGCGCGCAACCTGCCATTCATCTCGCCTGCAAAGAGGCGCTGATCGATCAGACCGATCGTAGCTTCTGTCGTCGAGCCTTCCATGAATGAGGCGACGTCGACGATCACCTCGCCGTCGGCAAGCGAGGCGAGATGCCTCGCAAAGGCCCACCGAGGAACAATGTTCCCCACCCAGTAGTCGACGGCGTCGGGATAACCGTCCGGCATACCCCAGAGAAACGTCGGCTGTCCAAGCGGCGCGAGTTGCGCGTTGATCTTCGCAATGCTGGTGATCGCCGGTACAGTGGCGCGAAGACACGATGCCACGAAGTGGAAGGGACGCTTGTGCTTC
This sequence comes from bacterium, assembly GCA_040003345.1. Classification (GTDB taxonomy): domain Bacteria; phylum Gemmatimonadota; class Gemmatimonadetes; order Gemmatimonadales; family Gemmatimonadaceae; genus AG11. Next base: position 7 of record JBDUCR010000218.1, on the reverse strand, counting down.
ATCGGCG
>JBDUCR010000215.1:0-10899 GCA_040003345.1 bacterium | reverse complement strand
TCACGCGCCACGCCGGCATTGCCGAGGCGTTCCGCGCGCAGCTCCAGGTGAAGGCGCATCTCCTCCTGCAGGTCGAGAGCAGCAGTATCGCGACGGACGAACAGCCGCAGTCGGCGCAAAAGCGTGCCCATGTTCATGTCGCGAGCCTCGGAGGGTTGAGGATCTGAGCGATGGCAGTTGATACGCGATGCCAGTCCTTCACTTCCCGCGCAAGCTGTTTGCGTCCCGACACGGTCAGCGTGTAGTAGCGAGCGCGCCTGCCCTGTTCGGTGTGTCCCCACTCGGCCTCGAGCCAGCCCTGTACGAGCATGCGCTGCAAGGCGGGGTACAGCGAACCTTCTTCGACCGTCAGGACGTCCGCAGTGCTCTGCCGAATCGATTCCGCGATCTCGAAGCCGTGCAGCTCGCGATGCAGCGCGAGCGTGCGGAGAATGAGCATGTCGAGCGTGCCGGGTGGAATCTCGGATCGTGGCATGCGCCTAACATAGACAGTCTATGCCAGAACGGAAGGGGGGCAGTCCGTCATGTGTCGAGCGCTTAAAAGATTCTCACATGACGCCCCCATCGCCTCGTCGCCGATGCGGCGATGTGCTCTAACCGCCCTGCGCCGCCACCGGCCGCCTTGGTTCGGCCGGCGTCTTAGGCGTTTGACTGAGGCGCCGAGCTGGCAACTCAGCCATGGCCAGTGTTATGCGGTTGGAGCGCCCACATCGAACAGCCTCCTCACCACTCGTGCGAGAGAGCTGTAGCTCGGCGTGCGCTTACGGGCGCCGGCTGCGATTGGAGTGATCCGGCAAGGAGCCTTGCATGCACGTGCCTGCTCGACTGAGCGACGACGCTCGGCGTCTGGAAGCTCTGCGGCAATACGGATTGAGCGACGGCAAGCCGGCAGCACGCCTGGACGACCTCGCAACACTCGCTGCGTTTGTTTGCAGCGCTCCTGCCTCGGTCATCACCATCATCAGCGACGGCGGCCAGTGTATCTCGTTGGCCGGTCTTGCGATAACGGAATCCGTTCGCGACGGCTCCTTCTGTGGAGCAACCCTTCTTACAGCGGACCTGTTCGTCGTGCCCGACACAGCGAGCGACGAGCGCTTCCGCGATAATCCGCTCGTAACGGGCGCACCGCACATTCGCTCTTTCGCCGCCGTTCCGCTCGTTACACCTGAAGGCGTCGCTCTCGGCGCACTCGGCGTCATCGATCACATTCCCCGACAGCTCACGCCTGCGCAGCTCGATGCGTTGCGCATCGTCGGACGTCAGCTGATGGCGCAACTGGAGTTGCGTCGACGGTCGCGCGAGCTGGATGACGTCAGGACTCAATTTCAGGTTGAAGCGAGCCGCGCGTACGCGCTACTCGCTGCCTTCGTCGACTCGAGCGACGACGCAATCATCGCCAGGGATCTGAACGACATCATTACCAGCTGGAACAGTGGCGCGCAGCGGCTGTTCGGCTATTCAGCCGCGGACATGATCGGGACGTCGATTGCGCGGCTGATTCCTCGTGACAGAGCGGGCGAACAGAAGACCCTTCTCGAGAAGATTCGGCGAGGGGAGCCGCTCGAGCACTTCGAGACTGCGCGTCAAACGAGCAGCGGCGAGGTCATTGACGTATCGCTCACGATGTCGCCGATCAGGGACGCGTCGGGGAATATCATTGGCGTGTCGAAGATCGCACGCGACATCAGCCAGCGTCGACGGTCCGACACGGCGCGCGAGCGGGCGGAAGCAGCAGAGGTCTCGAGTGAAGCCCGATATCGCACGCTGTTCGAATCTGCGCCAGATGGCATTGTCATCGCCGACCGCGAGAGCAACTACATCGACGGCAATCCAAGCATTTGCCGCATGCTCGGTCTTACCCGCGAGGAATTCATCGGGCTCAACGCACGTGACATCGTGGTTCCGTCGGAGATCGCGCACATCGGCAGCGCACTGACGGAGCTCGAGGCGGATATCGCCTATCACCGGCAATGGATGTTTCGGCGGAAGGATGGCTCTGTCTTCACGGCCGAAGTGAGTGCGACGGCGATGCCCGATGGCAACTATCTCGGGATGATCCGCGATGTCACGGAGCGCGACGACGCGGTGCGTGCACTCCGCGCCGCGGAAGAGCGCATGCGATTCGCGCTGGATGCCGCCGATGTCGGCATCTGGGATCAGGACTTCAAGTCAGGCAAGCTCGCGTGGTCGGAAACAATGGAGGCTCATTATGGTCTCGAGCCTGGCACTTTCGGTGGAACGGTGGACGCATACATCGAGGCCATCTACCCCGACGACAGACCGGCGGTTCTCGAAGCGGGACGTGAAGCGGCGCACGCCGGCGGTGACTTCTCCGTCATGCATCGCGTGGTGTGGCCCGACGGCAGCACGCACTGGTTGTCGGGAGCGGGTCGCGTGCTACTCGACGACGACGGCAGCGCGGTGCGCGCCGTTGGCATCTCGCTCGACATCACGGCCCGGCGCGCGCTCGAGGAGCAATTCCAGCAGGCGCAAAAAATGGAGGCAATTGGACGGCTCGCCGGCGGCATTGCGCACGACTTCAACAATCTTCTCACAGCGATTCTCGGCTACTGCGAACTGTTGCTCACGGACTTCGGTCCGGAGAATACACATCGCTCCGATCTTGCGGAGATTCAGAAGGCCGGCCTCCGCGCCGCCGCGCTGACTCGTCAGCTCCTCGCCTTCAGTCGCAAGCAGATCATCGCGCCGACGCAGCTCGCGCTGAACGTGATCGTCACCGAGTTGCGCTCCATGCTCGAGCGCCTCATCAGCGAGAACATCAGCATCGCACTCGCTCTTCAGCCGGACCTCGATCCGATCATGGCTGATCGCGGTCAGCTCGAGCAGATCATCATGAACCTCGTGGTCAACGCGCGCGACGCAATGCCCGACGGCGGTACGGTGCGGATCGAGACCGAGAATGTCACCTTCGAGCAGAGCTATGTTGCGCTGATCGTCAGTGATACCGGTGTCGGTATGACGCCTCAAGTGCAGGCCCGCGTGTTCGAGCCGTTCTTCACGACGAAGGAAGTCGGCAAAGGCACCGGGCTCGGTCTCGCAACTGTTCACGGGCTCGTGAAGGGAAGCGGCGGCAGCATCCACGTGCACAGCGAGATCGGCAAGGGCACGTCATTCAGAGTGTACTTTCCCAAGGCAGCTCCAACGGAACGCGTCGTCGAAACGGTGCGTCCGGCATATCGACCGCAGGAAGGCGGAGAAACAGTGCTCGTGGTGGAAGATGAGACCGTGTTGCGCGAATTGACGAGGCGACTGCTGCGGCGTCAGGGTTACTCCGTTCTCGTCGCGGCCAATGCGGACGAAGCCGTTCGCGTGTTCGAGGACCATGCGGATATCGACGTCGTGCTCACCGACGTTGTGATGCCTGGCCTCAGTGGTCCCGAGCTGACGAAGAAGCTCCTCGCGCTGCGACCAAACCTCAAGGTGATCCACATGTCGGGATACACCGAGGACACGCTCATCCAGCACGGAGACACCAAGGGCGGCATCGCATTTCTGCACAAGCCGTTCACGTCGGAGACGCTCGGGCGAAAATTGCGAGAAGTGCTCGGCTGATCGCGTGTCTTTGCTCGACGCAGCGGGCAATCGCGAACACAGTGACGTCGCAGAAATCAGAGGCGGCGTCCACGCATTGGCAAATCGAGGAGTCTCAGGAAATGTGTCCTGCACCGTACCCTGCTCGTCTATGAAGAACGTCTGGATTCGCTGGCCAGTCTCGCTTCACAAGTAGCATCCCCGCCCTTTCGCGGTCACCGACCGCCACCACATACATGCCGTCGTCCTCGCCATTTCTCTTCGCCACCGGCATTGAGAACAGCTACCCCACAGTCGCGGGTGGCGTCCGCATCGATCAGATGGACAAGTGCGGGCACTACGCGCGCTGGGAAGAAGACTTCGCGCTTGTCCGCGAGCTCGGGCTCAATGCTCTCCGCTATGGACCGGCGTACTACCGCGTTCATACCGCGCCGCAGGAGTACGACTGGGATATCGTCGATGCACCCATGCATCGGTTACGCGATCTCGGCATCACCGTCATCGCCGATCTCTGCCATTTCGGAGTTCCGTCATGGCTCGGCGGATTTCAGGATCCGGCGTTCCCGGTGCTGTTCGCCCAGTACGCGGGAAAGTTCGCGCAGCGCTATCCATGGGTGCGGCATTTTACCCCCGTCAACGAAATTTTCGTCTGCGCGAGCTTCTCGGCGCTTCGCGGATGGTGGAACGATTGCGAGTCGAATGAAGGCGCGTTCGTTCGCGTCATGCGCAACCTGTGCATGGCGCACGAGCTCGCGATCGAGGCCATTCTCGCCGAACGCCCCGATGCGATCATCGTGCAGGGCGAATCGATCGAGCACTTCCACTCCGCTGGCAAGGCAGCAGATCGTGTCGCCGAGCGCTGGAATTCGCTGAAGCATCTGTCGCTCGATCTCACGATGGGCCACGAGCTCGACGCAGGCATGGCGCGCCTCCTTCACGACAATGGCGTGACCTCGAACGAGCTGAGCTTTTTTCGCGAGCGGCGCGCCGTGGGGCAGCGTTGGCTCGGCGTGGACTACTACCCTACATGCGAGCATCGCATTGCCTCGACTGAGCGTACGTCGTGCAGCCGTGCTCCGCTCGGCTTTCGCCGGCTCGTAACGCAATATCACCGTCGGTACAACGTGCCGATCTTCCACTGCGAGACCAACCGCGTCGACGCGCACGCCGTACAGTGGCTCGAGGAGCAGTGGTCGGATGTCATTGCGTTGCGCGCCGCTGGTGTGCCGATGACCGGCTTTACGTGGTACTCGCTCACCGATCAGATCGACTGGCAGCACCTGCTGCGCTGGCAGCGCAATGAGGTCCACCCTGTCGGCCTGTACGATCTAAGACGCCAGCTTCGTCCCGTGGGCCTTCGCTATCGCGAGATCGTGGCGGAGTGGCGTGATCTGTTGGAGAGGGAAGATTCGGTTGCCGATCTGGCAGCGCGCGCTTGCTAACGCGTAGCGACTTCTCCGCAGCTGCTGAAGACCGCAACGCGTTCTGCGTGGCATACAAGAACTGAAAACACCGTGTAGCGGATAACGCTGCACGGTGTTTCCGTAGGCCGTAATTGTGGAAGAGAAGACCGCGTTAACGCATTTCCGCCTGCGTGCGCGAACGGGAAGTCGACGTTGTTGTCTTCGACTTGGAACGCTTGGAACGCGGCGCGACGTCCGCAAGGCCGTCTGTGTCCTCGGCGTCCGCATTCTCGGCGTCGGCGTTCAAGGAGCTCTCGGCAATCTGGGTTAGAAGGCGATCCGCCGCTTTCTCCTCGTCGAGAGTCTGTTGCAACAGAGTGACGTGATTCTGGTAACCCAGCTGCTCGGCCCACGTCCGCACGCTGCCGTAGCCCGCCATTTCGTAGTGCTCTACATGCTGCGCGGCAGATGCAAGACCCGCATCGAGCACATCGGCCTCGGGCTTTTCCTGAATGAGATCCGAGCCATCCTTGATGATCCCTTCCATACCCATGCACTTCTTGCCCTTCGCAGTCTTGCCGAGATCCTCACAGATCTGCACGAGGCGATCGACGTGCCCGCGAGTCTGTTCGAGATGATCGGTGAACGCCTTCTTCAGCTCGGGGTTGGTCGCCGCCTTGATCATCTTCGGAAGCGCTTTGAGAATCTGGTTCTCGGCGCTGTAAAGATCTTTGAGCTCTTCCAGATAGAGATCGGAAAGTGATTCGAGTGGCATGTGCCCTCCGTTCGAACGTGTCCGTCGCACTGGCAGATAGCGCCCGCCATTCGGCGGTGCGGGCCACGCGAGTCGCACCCGTTAGGGCAAAACTCAGACCCTCGATCACACCGTGCGACTCTGCGTGAAGAGAGCGCTGGTGATTGTTCAATCGTCGGCAATCATGACAGTTTCGACTGTCAGTATTGCACGCAGCGGCAGCTCAGCTTCGAACAGAACGTCCTCACCATTCGGGGAACGAAGAGCACGGGCATCGAGCCCACCAACGAAAGCGAGCTCCGCTATTTTGCGGCCGAGCGCGTTCATGGAAGCTTCGAGCGCTCTGTGCGCCTGCCCGAGTTCGTGGACGCAAATCGAATCACCGCGAGCTTCGACAAGGGCGTTCTGCTCGTTACCGTACCAAACGCAGAAGCGGCCAAGCCACGGAAAATCAGTATCGATGTTGGACAGCGGCAGGGTCGCATCAACGGATCCAATACCGCCGTTGAGTAAGGCTGATTCCTGATCGGTCTCGAAAACGGGGATGACTCATGAGTCATCCCCGTTTTGCTGTCTGCGTCTTGCTACGGCTCCGACGGCGCCGCACTTTCGCCACACTCATGCCACGCTCCCCAGGAATGATGACACCACGCCGTGAGGACGCGTCGTGACAACGACGACGGAGACGCTGCGTCCCAGTTCTCCTGACCGATCTCGCTCACTCCTGCGCGCCTCGTTCGCGGCAGGAGTCATGGTCGTGTTCGCCGGCGCAATGGTCCTTGTTGGCTGGAGCGCGGGACTCCGGCTGTTCGAGAGGATCGTGCCGGCGTACATCGTCATGATACCCACGACGGCGGTGTGCTTCGTACTCGCCGGAGTCGCGCTGTGCTCGTTGTCGCGCGCGCGCGTGCGCGAAGTGAGGCCAAACGTCGCTCAGATGCTTGGGTCCTTCGTATTCGCGATCGGTATCGTCATGTTTGCGCAGCGAGTCGCCGGATGGGACTTTCCAATCAACCGGTTGCTGTTTGCCGGATCCGTGGCGGCGTATCCGTACCGTCCCGTTGGACTGATGGCCGTAAACTCCGGCGCCGGCTTTACGCTGTTTGGCGCCGCTATCGTCGCACTGTGCACCAACACGCGTCGTGGGCACATCATCGCAGACGTGCTTGCCGGCCTTGGATTGATTGTCGCGGCCGCTGCGGTGGTCGGATATCTGTACGATGTCAAGACGCTCTACAGTTTCGACCAGTACGCAGGAATGGCGCTTCCCACGGCGCTCACCTTCTCCCTGCTCGGCGGTGGTATCGTACTCGCCGGAACTGATCGCGGGCTTGTTCGCCTCCTCTTCGGCGTCGATGCTGCCGCCGTGCTCGCGAGACGCCTGCTTCCCGCGGCGCTGCTCGTACCGATCGCACTCGGCTGGCTCTGGCTCGTCAGTCGTCGCAATGAGTGGGTCGGACGAGAGAGCGGCGTCTCATTGTTCGTCGTGCTTAACGTTACGATCTTCATCGCTCTCGTTCTGCGGAACGCGAGCACGGTGCGCCAGACGGACGAGGACCGTGAGCGCACGCGTCTCGATGCAGAGATCGCGCGTGCGAGCGCCGAGGCCGCACAACTGCGGGCGGAAGAGGCGCAACGCAATGCGGAAGTCGCCAATCGCACCAAGTCGGAATTTCTCGCGATGATGAGTCACGAGCTGCGCACACCGCTTAACGCCATACGGGGCTATGCGGAGCTGCTCGACATGGGCGTGCGCGGACCGGTCACCGATGCGCAGCGCGCGGATCTCGCCCGCATCCGCCAGAGCGAGCGACACCTGCTCGGCCTCATCGAAGATCTGCTGAACTTCACGAGGATCGAGCGGGGCGAGTTGACCTACGCGCTGCAGTTGACCTCAGTGGATGCCGCGACGCATCAGATCGCTGCGCTGATCGCACCGCAGATGCGCGCAAAGCACATCGACTATCAGCCCGAGGCCGCGGATCCGTCGACGTTCGTTCGCGCCGATCCCGAGAGGCTGCAACAAATCCTGCTGAACCTGTTGTCCAACGCCGTGAAATTCAGTCAGGAGGGCGGTCGTATCACGCTGACCTGCGATGGCGACGACAGCACCGTGCGAATCCGGGTGCGCGATAGAGGTCGTGGAATTCCAGCCGACAAGCTCGAGGCGATCTTTCAGCCGTTCGTGCAGGTCGACGCGTCCCACACGCGCACGACCGCTGGTGTCGGGCTCGGACTCGCCATCAGCCGCCAGCTCGCACGTGCAATGCAGGGCGAGATCACGGCCGAGAGTGAATTGGGCATCGGCTCGACGTTCGTGCTGCACCTTCCTCGCGCGCACGATGCCGAGTTAATGGCCCCGCCCCGCGCGCGGCAGATCGTGGGCTAGCAGCAACGCGGTCATTTCGCCATCGCCCACACGATACCGTTCTCGATCAGACGATACAGGATCGGATTCTCGTAGTCTTCCTTCTTGTGACCGAGAGCAATGTAGAACTCGCGTCCGCCGTCGAACTTCTGCCACCATGCGAGTGGAAGTGGATTCGGAAAGCGTGCGACGTCGATCTTCATGCTCTCCGTTCCCGTCAGCGTCGCTCGATCGGTGACGAGCACAGGATGAATGCCGGGATTGAGGTTGTCGACGAAGTAGCATTCGTCGGTCCACTCGAATTGCGCGGGCATGTCCTTCGTCACCGTGTGCGCCGAGTCGACAACGCGAACGGTGAACGGCTGGATCTTTGGGTGCGCGGCGAACTTCCCTCCGAGCACGGACCAGAAGTATGGCCAGTCCCGTTGCGAGCCCGACGACGAGTGCACGCCGACGAATCCACCACCGGACTGGATGTAATGCCTGAAGGCTTCTTTCTGCGCCTCGGTGGCGAATGCTTCGTTGTTGCTGTTCGCGAACACCAGCGCCGCATACTGTCGAAGATTCGCGTCGGTGAATGTCGTCGGATCGTCGGACACGTCGACGCCGAAGCGCATCTCGGCGCCCATCTTCCTGATCGCAGCGACACTCGCGGCGATGTTGTCGTGGACATAGCCCTTGCCATCGGGCGTATAGTTTCGCGTGTAGACGAGAACCTTCTGTTGCGCATTCGAGGTCGCGGGAATCGCTGTCAGCAGTACGAATAGCGCCAACGTTCGTCCGGCTCGCCGGACTGTGTTTCGAGAGTGATTTCCTGACATCGGCTCATTCCTCTGACGGACTTGTTTAGTAGCGTTCGTCGCTGCGTCGTCGGGTAGTATCGCGACCGTCGTGTCACGAAGCCAGACGTCGACTCATGATGGAGTCCGGGACAGCGGCGTGGATCGATTCCGGAGTTGCCTTTCTCGTGACCAAGGGCGTCGCACGAAACACGATGGCTTCGGAAGAACTCCAAGGAACCTGACGTCCACCGGTGGGTACCGCCTGCGTCAACGCTACGATCTTGCTCTCCCCACCAGGAATGTTCTGATGCGCGCTCGTCTCCTGCTCGTTGCCGCCATCATGCTGCCCGTGGCCGCGCGCGCCCAACAAAGTGTGGTCGCCGCACCCAATGCTGCCACGCAGGCGTTCAAGTCGTTCGGCCCGCCCTACGGAGGATGGCTGCTTCTCGCGTTCGACTCCATTCCCGCAAGCAAGTACGACTACAAACCGACGGCACCACAGCAATCAATCGGGCAGATCGCACAACATCTCGAGTACGCGAACTATGGACAGTGCGAACGCTTCAGCCCCTTACGACATGCACGTACCCCGAAAGACTCGCTCGCAGACACCATCAAGGCGCAGTGGCCGAAAGACACACTCATTGCGCGACTGAGAGCGTCACTCGTGTTCTGCGCCGCAGCGATTGACAGTGTCACCGACGCACAACTCGGCGATCAACTCCCGGTCGGTGCGCCGGGATCGAACCAGACATCTCCGCGAGTGCGCTTTCTGCTCCTCCTCGTCACCGATCTCGCAGAGCACTACAGCCAGATCTCGGGCTATATGCGCCTGCTCGGCATGGTCCCGCCATCAGCCCTTCCGAGACCCGCTCGCTAGGTCAATATTCGGCGCGTTGCGCAGATCGGCTGTATTGGGCGACACTATCCAGGCCCGCAGCCGTACGTTTCACTGAGCTCGCTCGTTCCTCCCGAATGGACCAGGCCGATGACACGCAGCAACATCACCGCACCACGCGCGGTCCAGCATGACGTCGCGCCCGCAAAGGCGCCAACGAAGGGCGTGATCGCGGCTGAGGCGCCGTTGCCGGCAACTGCACCCCTCCCCCCCGTTCCCAGAGACGGCGGACAAGTCGTCGTTGACAAGCAGGGCGATCGCACCGTCTTCACCACCACCGCAGTTCCGCCTGGCGTCAAGCCGATGATTCAACGCGCCGAGCAGACCGCGATCGGTTTCATGGCCATCGTCCTCGCGATCGTCATTCTCGGGCCCTTCGCGCGCATGATCGCACGCCGGATGGAAAAGCGCTCCGAGATCAATGCGATGAACAGCAACACGGAAATTCTGCAGCAACAACTCCATCAACTGCAGCAAAGCGTCGACGCGATGTCCGTCGAAGTCGAACGAATCAGCGAGTCGCAGCGATTCCAGAGCAAACTGCTCTACGAGAAGAAGAGCGGTTGAGTCGTGATGGATCAGTTCAACTATCTCGCCGTACTGATCTCGATCATTCTCGGACTTGGGATCACACAGTTGTTAGGTGGCGTGGGTCGGCTGCTCCAAGGGCGACGACGCGTTCGAGTGTACTGGCCGTCGCTCGCGTGGGTCGCGCTCCTGCTCATCATCGACGTGCAGACCTGGTGGACCATGTTCGGGCTGCGACAGGTCCGCCGGTGGACCTTCGTCGAGTTCCTGGTTGTCCTGCTGCAGCCAATCGTGCTCTATCTGCTCGCGGCCCTCGCACTTCCTGAAGCGACGACCGACGACACCGTGGATCTCCGCGCCAATTACTACGGCCATTCGCGCTGGTTCTTCGGACTCGCCGTGCTTCTACTCGTCGTGAGTGTGGTCAAGGACCTGACGCTCTCGGGCAGACTGCCAGGACCGCTCAACTTGTCCATGCACGGTTTGTTCGCTCTTGGATGGGGCGGCGCGGCGATCACGCGACGCGAGGGCTATCATCGTTGGCTCGTCGTGTACACCACAATCCTGATGATCGGCTACATCGCCCTGCTCTTCGTGCACTTGCAATAGCCGCT
>JBDUCR010000332.1:0-10899 GCA_040003345.1 bacterium | reverse complement strand
GCGGGACAGATCTCCTGCATGCGCTGCGTGAGCCAGCCGCGTCCGCAGCCGATCTCCAGGAGTCGCTCGTCGGCGCGTGGGCGGAGATAGCGGAGAATGCGACGCGCGTGACGACCGGTTTCGATCGGCCGATTCAACATCGCGTAGTTTTCCGAGTCGTAGACAACCCCAGCGTGCCGCGACTCTTCGGCAGCGAGACGAAGGCTGGGAGGGTTGACGATCGGAGTTGTTGCTGGCGGTAACGCACGCTTCGTGGCTGGACGCATTGATACCTCGGCTTGGCGTTCTCGGGAGAGGGCCGTGAGTCGGCCCAATCAGGAACGCGAGAAAGCGCGAGAAATCAGCTCACGGGCGACCGGCAACGAGGCTATCGAGCGCTGCGCAGCAGCTCTGCAGTGGCCGCATCCGCGGGATAGAAGCACTCCAGCGCCAGTTCCGACACCGTGATGTCGGCGGGTGTGCCGAACACCGTCGTTGTGCTCAGGAATGAGAGTACGCCAGCGTCCGTCTCCAGCTGCAGTGGCACGAATACACCTGCTGCAGTGTGCGGTCGCACACTCCGAGAGCGAGTCGCAACCGCGCTCGACGTCGGTTGTCTGGCTGGCACTGGATAGTCACTCAGCTCGCGCAATAGCTGGATCAGAACAATGTCAGCACTCGCGTCGACCTGTCGACGCACGCGATCGAGCACATGTCCGCGCCACTCTGCGAAGTTCACAATGCGCGGCGCGAGTCCCTGAGGATGCAAGCTCAATCGCAGCACGTTCACCGGCGCCTCCAGCAGCGACGCATCGACTCCGATCAACAGCTGCGGCACAGCAGCGTTCGCGGCGAGCAATCTCCAGTGACGATCGATCGCGAGAGCGGGGTACGGCTCGTGCCCCTTGAGCACCATGTCGACGGCGCCGCGCACCGCGTCGAGTGCTGGATCGTCCAGCGTTCGTTCCGGGAACACCGGCGCGTAGCCTGCCGCGAGAAGGAGATGATTACGCTCACGCAGCGGAACGTCGAGATGCTGGGCGATGTGAAGCACCATCTCGCGCTTGGGTCGTGCGCGACCCGACTCGATGAAGCTCAGATGTCGCTGCGAGATGTCGGCCTCCAACGCAAGCGCGAGCTGACTCAAGTGCCGGCGCTGCCGCCACCCTCGAAGCAAGGTGCCGAGTGCCTGATGCGGGAGAGCAACGCTGGTCATGCGTGAACGATAGCGGTGCTCCGTATCGCGGCCAATTACCTCCGACGTAATTGAGCGCGCAATGACGCGCCACGATCTTCACGTCACACGGAGATCGTAGCGACGCAACCGGGCAACGTTGCAGGAGCATCAACGATCTCTTCGAGTCCAACATCAGACCGAGGATCACTCCAGATGCATGACCACACCGCAATCATCGAGCGCTACATCGTCTGCTGGAACGAAACCGACGCGAATCGCCGGCGCACACTCGTTGAAGAGATTTGGACGGAATCGGCGACCTACGTCGATCCGCTCATGCAAGGCGCCGGACACGACGGTATCTACGCAATGATCGACGCCGTGCAGAAGCAGTTCCCGGGATTTCAGTTCAGTCTCACGGGCCCGGTCCACTCTCTCGCGGTTCACGCGCGTTTCTCGTGGCGGCTCGCGCCCGAGGGAGCCGCGGCGCTCGTGGAGGGAACGGACTTCGCCATCATAGCGGCTGATGGCCGCCTGGAAAGTGTGACCGGGTTTCTCGATCGAGTTCCCGCCGCTGCGTAGCTCGGCACTGTTATCGCAAAGACACTTCGTGAGGGTTAACCACCGAGTGTCGGGATCCGTGGCCAGGTATAATCGCTACGAAAGTAGATCCCGACACTCGCTCGTTTCACTCGCTCCTGCGGGATGACAGATCACACTCGCTCGTTTTCACTCGCTCCTGCGGGACGACAGATCACACTCGCTCGTTTCACTCGCTCCTGCGGGATGACAGAGCGGCGGCTACTTGCGATAGTCCAGCGCAGGTTTCTGCGTGCCGAGTCGCGTTGCGTATGTGAAGTTCGGTCCGCGTTGAATATCGAACTCCGCTTTCGCCGCAACGATCGTCGCAGGAGTGGTGAACAACTCTGCCGCCGTCAGCGCCATCGTCTTTGCGGCGACCACCATTCCCTTCGCGCCGATGGACATTCCGCCCGCCGCAACTGCCTGCCACGAATGTGCGGGTGTGCCGGGTACCCACGTCGCTGCGTTGAACTGCACGGTCGGCACACGCCAGCTCACGTCGCCAACATCCGTCGATCCACCGCCGACCGGGCTCCTGAGATCGAGCGGCAACACTCTCGCGGTCGTCTCGAGTGGTACCTCGGAATGAAAGAGCGTCTTCTGCAGCTTGCTGGCAAACTCCCTCTCCGCCGGTGTGTACGTGAAGCCACCGACACGCTCGAGCGCGTGCTGCTGCACCTTCGCCAACGTCTGATTGATCAACAGCGCATACACAGAGCTGATGATCGTGACGTCATACGTGGTACCAGTGCCGAGTGCGGCGCCCTTGGCCGCGTTGACGACGCGTTCCCAGATATCGTCCACGACCTTCATATCAGGATGCCGCACCGTGTAATACACCTCGGCGAAATCCGGCACGACGTTGGGCGCGCGTCCACCGTTCGTGATCACGTAGTGAATGCGCGATTCCTGCGGAATGTGCTCGCGCAAAAAGTTCGTCATGACGTCCATGATCTCGACGGCATCCAGCGCGGAGCGGCCTTGCTCCGGCGCAGCGGCAGCGTGTGCACTCACGCCGTGAAAACGGAACTTACCGGAGATGTTCGCGAGTGAGCTCGTGCCGGTGACCTCGTTGCGATCGCCCGGGTGCCATGTGACGGCGACGTCGACGTCGTCGAACAATCCGTCGCGCACCATATAGACCTTTCCTGACCCGCCTTCTTCAGCTGGCGTTCCGTAGAAGCGCAGCGTACCGGCGATCTTGTTAGTGATCATCCAGTCCTTCACCGCGATTGCTGACGCAACCGCCGCCGTGCCGAACAGATGATGTCCGCAGCCATGACCCGCACCGCCGGCGACGAGCGCTTTTTGCTCCGGCGTGGTGTCTTGCGAGAGCCCAGGCAGCGCATCGAACTCACCGATGATTGCGATGACCGGTTTGCCACTGCCGTACTCCGCGGTGAACGCGGTCGGCATACCGGCAACACCGACGTTCATCTTGAAGCCAGCCTTCTCGAGCTCGGACTGCAACAGCGCACTGCTCTTCGCTTCCTGATAGCCAACCTCGGCGAATCCCCAGATCTGCTTCGCGACATCGGCGTAGTGCGCCGCACGCGTGTCGATGCCGGTGAGCAACGCGTCGGTCTTGTCGGCGCGACGCGTTCCCTGTGCGAGCACCGGACTGGCAACGAGGAATGTTGAAATGACGAAGAGTGTGCCGAGCGCGTTACGCATGGTGATCACAGGAATGGATTGGACGGTCAACGTGGTGCCTTGGCGGAGAGCGACTTCCATTTGGCCATCACTTCCTTGTACTGCGCGCGCTCCTTCGATGCAGCGTCGATCTGTCTCGCTGTCGGCGCGACGTCGGCGCCCTGCAGCGACATCGCTGCAGCGAGCATCGCGTTGCTGACGCTTTCGAGCGTCGGCGGTCCGGCGGGTGCAGCCGCGCCGAATCCACCACCGCCGCCGCCGCCGCGTCGTCCACCTCCGCGCTGCGCGGGCGGCGCTAGCGCATCGATTTGCGCCTTGAGCGCTGCGTCGGTGACGCGATCGGATGTCGAACGCGCATCCATCTGCGCGACATGAGCCGCCCTTGCGCCGTCGAACATCTCTTTCGAAAGCGAAGCAAGCTGCGCCAGCGCCGCCTGAGACGTCCTGATGCGAGGATCGAGACGCAACGTGAGCGGCTGCGTGTACGACTTTCCGTCAGCCGTCAGCTTCACGGTGTATGAGCCAGGCGGTGCCCATGGCGAGTTCACAGATGGATACGTGCGATGCGGCACAGCACCTGTCGCTGGCTCACCGGGCGGAACGCCTTCGACGACGATTGGATCGAAGTGAAGATCCCATGCGAAGCGATGCACGCCCGCGTTGTTCGACAATGTCTCCGTTGGCGCAGCCCAATACAGCGGGAATGCGCAGTGCGGCGCATTCGGGTTCTGCTGACACACCTTCTCGTACGTCGCGGGGTCGACGCCCGCGTCAGGCGACGGTGCCTTCTCTTCACTTGTATAGGAGCGCACGAGCTTGCCCGCATTGTCGAGAATCTCAAGCGCAACCTTGCCCGACGTGGTGGGCAGGTAGTAGTCGATGATTCCGCCCGGCATCGGATTCTCACCCGCAGGAAGCTCAGGCGGCCACGGTGTCGGATCATTCGTCGCGAAGCGCATGCGCACTGCCGTGGCCGGCTTCACGAGATACGCTGAGCGTGCGGCCTCAGCGGCGCGCAACGCAGCGGTCTGACGCAGCGGTGTCACGTCGTCGAGAATCCAGAAGCCGCGACCATGTGTGCCAGCGATGAGATCGGAGCACAGGCACGACTCGTCGTCCTTCACGGTGAGGTCGCGCACTGAGATCGCAGGCATGTTGAGCCGCAGCGATTGCCAGTGGTCGCCATCGTCATACGAAATCCACACCTGCGTATCGCTGCCGGCGTAGAGCAGCCCCTTCACGCGAGGGTCTTCGCGAATCGTGTTCGTCACGGCGCCGGCAGCGATGCCGGTGTTGATCTCCGTCCACGTCTTGCCGCCGTCGTGCGTGCGCCAGAGATGCGGATTGAAATCGTCGACGCGCATTGTATTCGCCGCGGCGTACGCAGTGCTCGCGTCGAAGTGACCGGCGTCGATGTTGAAGAAGCGCGTCCACGGTTTGATCTGTGCGGGCGTCACGTTCGTCCACTTCGCGCCACCGTCGGACGTCGTCTGAATGTTTCCGTCGTCCGTGCCGGCCCACATCACCTTCATGCTCTTCGGCGACGGAGAGAACGCGGTGATGGTGCCGAGTGGCGCGGGAGTAACCGTGCTCGCGTATTTGCCGGCGTTGGCGGGCACTGCCCACGTCTGACGCGCGAGATCGGGACTGATGCGCGTCCACGAATTGCCGCGATCGGTCGTCTTCCACACGGCGTTCGATACATAGTAGAGCGTGTTTGGATCGAGTGGCGACCAGTTGATCGGCATCGTTCGCACGTTGCGATTGAAGCTCTCGCCATTCGGTCCCTTCACAGTCATGTCGGGGCCGACCGCAGTGGTCTGACCGGTCTTCCGATTATAGAGCGACACATTGTTGCGCGCGCTGCCGAACACCATGTCGGGATCTTTCGGATCCGGCGCGGCGATGCCGTACTCCTGGATGTTGACGGGATGCCAGTCGTGGAAAGTGATGCGACCGTCCATCGAGCGACTGTCGACACACGCGCTTCCTGAATCCTGTTGTCCGCCACACACGCGATACGGGAATGCCATGTCGGTGGTGACGTGATACATCGCTGCCGTAGGTTGCGTGTACCAGTTGCTCCAGGACACACCACGATTCCCCGACACCACACCGCCCTGATCGGCGACGACGAGCAGAATGTTCGTGTCGTTGGGATTCACCCACACGCGCTGATAGTCGTCGCCACCGGGCGCGCCGCGCACTGCCGTCCACGTCATGCCGCCATCCTCGGTACGCCACATCACCGTCGACGCACTGTACAGCACGTTCTCATTTTTCGGATCCACGGTGATGGTCGGCAAATCACCGCCGCCGATGCGGCCAAGGGGACGGTTGTCGACCACGCGAGGCTGCGCGTTCGCCGGCGCGTTCGGACCATTGAGCGCGAGGAACCAGCGCTCACCACCGTCGATCGACTTGTACAGATTCACCGAGCCGGTGACGCTGTTCTGCGGCGTCGCACCCGCCACCGACGCATACAGCACACTCGTGTTGCTCGGCGCAATCGCAATGTTCGCCTGAATGGCCGACGGCAATCCATTCACGAGCGGCTTCCATGTGGTGCCGCCATCGATGCTCTTGTAGATACCGTTGCCCGCGCCGCCGAAGCCCTGACCCTCGATGAAGCTTTGCTGCTGCTGCCACAGCGTTGCGTACACGACGTTCGGATTGCTCGGATCGATGCGGACGTCGTTGGCGCTCGTGTACTCGTCCTTGTATAACACTTTTTCGAACGTCTTGCCGCCGTCCGTCGAGCGGAAGATTCCGCGCTCTGCATTCGGACCATACGGATGACCGAGCGCCGCGACGAAGAGCCGATTCGGATCCTTCGGGTCGACGTCGACGTACGCGATCATCTGCGAGTCGTGCAGTCCAAGGTGTGTCCACGTCTTTCCACCATCGGTGGACTTGTACATACCGTCGCCGACCGCGAGATCGGGACGAATGATCCCCGCACCGCTTCCCACATAAATGATGTTCGGATCACTCGGCGCCACGGCAATCGCGCCGATGGAGCCCGTCGGCTGTTCGTCGAACAGCGGCAACCAGGTGGACCCGTAGTCGGTGGAGCGCCACACACCGCCATTGTCGAAGCCGATATAGAAGACATTCGGTTGACTCGGCACACCAGCGAGTGCACGTGCGCGACCGGCGCGCACGGGTCCGATCGAACGCCAGCGCATGGCGGCGGCCGGATCCGTCTGCGCGATTGAAGCGGGGGCGACGGCGGCAACGAGCACGGCCGCAAGTACGAAGCGACGGATGGAGACGGGCACGTCGAGGATCTCCTGAAGTTGGAAGCAGGCGGTGAGGTTAACGCTCGCACTGGCCGCGCGGAATGACCGAGGCCGTTTCCGGGCTTGCTCTTCGTCTCGCCACAGGCGAAATCTTCCAGATGCGCATCCATTTTTCGCGATTTTTCGCCTCTCTCGTCGCTGCATCAACGCTGCTGGCCGCCGCCGCGCGCGCGCAGGGCAACGCGCCGACTCTCGTGCTCCTGAACGGACACATCGTCACCGTCGATTCGGCGAAACCGGAAGCGCAGGCAGTCGCCATTCGAGGCGATCGCATCGTCGCCGTTGGCACGACGCACGACATCCGCCTCCTCGTGCGATCGCAGACGCAAGTGATCGACCTCGAGGGCAAGCTCGCCGTGCCTGGCCTCATCGACGGCCACGGTCACTACATGGCACTCGGTCAGTCCAAGCTGCAGCTCGATCTCACGAAGGCGCACACGTGGGACGACATCGTCGCCATGGTCGCCGATGCCGCGAAGAAGGCAAAGCCAGGCGAGTGGATTTCGGGACGCGGCTGGCATCAGGCGAAGTGGGATCATCCTCCCGTGCCTGCCGTCGAAGGCAATCCGGTGCACGCATCGCTCAGCGCCGTCTCACCCGATAATCCGGTGGTGCTCACGCACGCGAGCGGTCACGCGGCGTTTGTGAACGCGAAAGCGCTGGAGCTTGCCGGGGTGACGAAGGACACGCCCAATCCGAGTGGCGGAGAGATCCTGCGTGACGCCAGTGGCAACGCGACGGGAATGTTGCGCGAGTCCGCGCAGCGGCTCACGGGACCGGCGCGCGCACGCAGCGAGGAAGGGTTATCGGCGGCCGAGCGTGAAGCGATGGCGCGGAAGGTCGTGGCGCTCGCTGGCGCCGACGCACTGTCGAAGGGAATCACGTCGTTTCATGATGCAGGCACCAACTTCGCGACGATCGATCTGTTCAGGAAACTCGCGGACGAAGGCACACTCCCCGTGCGCTTGTACGTGATGGTTCGCGGTGAGTCGAACGCGCGGATGGACAGCTTGCTCGACAAGTATCGGATGGACGGATACGGAAATGGTTATCTCACCGTCCGCTCGATCAAGCGCCAGATCGACGGCGCTGTCGGCTCCAACGGTGCGTGGCTTCTCGAGCCGTATGCGGATCTTCCGCGCAGCACCGGACTCGCGCTCGAACAGCCGGAGAGTCTGCAGCGCGCGGCGGAGATCGCGATCAGACACGGCTATCAGGTGAACACGCACGCAATCGGCGACCGCGCGAACCGCGAGACGCTCGACATCTATGAGAGAGTGTTCAAGGCCAATCCCGACAAGACAGGCCTCCGCTGGCGCATCGAGCACGCGCAGCACATTCATCCGCAGGACCTCCCGCGCTTTCACCAACTCGGCGTCATCGCTTCGATGCAGGGCATTCACACCGTGTCCGACGCACCGTGGCTTCCGGCGAAGCTCGGCCTCGAGCGCGCGAAGGCAGAGTCGTATCTCTTCCGCTCGCTCTGGGATTCCGGTGTGATCGTTACCAATGGAACCGACACGCCGGTGGAAGACGTCGATCCCATTCCGTCGTTCTACGGAATGGTGTCGCGCATAACGAAGGACGGAACCGTCTTTACGCCAGAGCAGCGGTTGACGCGCGCCGAGGCGTTGCAGGCCTACACGCTCAACAACGCGTATGCGAGCTTCGAGGAGAAACAGCTCGGGTCGATCACCGTTGGAAAGCTCGGCGACATCACGGTGTTGTCGAAAGACATCATGACGATACCGCAATCCGAGATTCCGACCGCGAGGGTGGTTTATACCATCGTTGGCGGGAAGGTGAAGTATCAGACGCCGAAGGCGGCGCTGAAAACGGAGTAGCGGTCTTGCTGCGATAGAGAGAAGCTCACATCCTGATTGACCGTTTAGCCATCGACATTCCCTAAGAGGTACGAGCCGTGCTCCGACTCGCTCGCTTCACGTCACTCCTTCTCGTTGCTGCGCTCTCGAGCATTGCAACCGCCCAGGCGCCGGCCAAGAAAGTTCTTTCTGTCGCCGACTACACTCGCTGGCGGAACATCGACGGCGCGCAGATCTCGCCGGACGGCAACTATGTCGTCTATGGACTCTCCTATACCAACGTCGTTCAGGCCGACGCCAAGCCCGTGCTTCATCTATTGAAGCTCGGCACCAACGAAGACGTCGCCATCACCAACGCTTCCCGCGGCGTCTTCTCGGCAGATTCCAAGTGGCTCGTCTATCAGGTCGATTCCCAAGCGGTGCGGGGAGGACGTGGAGGTCGGGGCGCGCAGGCGCCTGGCACTGCGCCTGGCGGTGGTGGCGACACGAGCTCCGTCGCGCCGACGGGACCGCAAGGGCGAGTCAATACCGAGCCGCCACTTCCGCCGCGTCGTTTTGAATTGCGCGAGCTTGCAACGGGCAAGACGCAACGCTGGGCCGACATGGCGTCCGCGACATTCTCTGCAAATGCGAGCCATCTGGTATTGAAGCGTCGTCCCGCGGGTGGTGCGGGTGATGCGGCCGCTCGTGGTGCAGCCGGCGGTGGCGCACCCGGCGGTGCACCGGGTGGTGGTGCGCCCGGCGCGCAGATCGCAGCCGCCAATCCGACCGGCCCGCGTGGCACCGACGTCGTGCTCCTCGATCTCGCTACCAATCGCGCACAGTTGCTCGGTAGCGTGGCCGACATCGCGTTCAACAAGAAGGGCGATCTGCTTGCCTACACTGTGGACGCCAACCTGCGCGATGGCAACGGGCTCTTTCTCGTCGAGCTCGCGGCCGGCCGCACAGACGTCCTCGACAATGATTCGCGCAATTACAGCCGTCTCGCGTGGAATGAAGATGGAACTGGCGTCGCTGCGGTGAAGGGCCGCGAAGTCGACAAGATGCGCGAGCGCGACAACATGCTCATCGTGATTCCCGACGTGAAGGCGACGAAGCTTGCGTCCGTCACGATGGACCCCGCGCGTGCAAACGGATTTCCGCACGGCTGGGTGATCAGCGATCGCGCGCCGCTCTCGTGGAGTGACGACAACAAGCGCGTCTTCTTCGGCGCGATGCCGCAGAAGGCCGCACAGGACACCGCGCGTCGTCGCAGCACTGATTCAATTCCTGACGTCGACATCTGGCGCACGAGTGACGAACGCATTCAGTCCGCGCAGATGATTCGCGCCGAACAAGACAGGAATTTCACGTTCCGCGAGGCATTCGATGTGTCGTCGAGCAAGTATGTGCATCTCTCTGATTCGACGATGCGCGAGCTCGAGGTTGCCGAGGATGGCAAGTGGGCCGTCGGTCGCGATACGCGCGGGTATATCTCCGATTACAAGCGCCCAGCAGCGGACATCTACAAGGTCAACACGAGCACCGGCGAGCGCACGCTGCTTCTCAAGAATCAACTCACGGGCCAGTTCGTGTTCGGCATTTCGCCGAGCGGACGGCAGTTCCTGTATTGGAAGGACAACAGGTTTCAGTCGTATGATCTCGACGCCGGTACAACGAAGACCCTTGGTGCGAATGCGCCGAGTTTCGTAGATGTCGAGTTCGATCATCCGGGGCCGAAGCCGAGCTATGGAATTGCCGGCTATGCGAGCGACGCGAAGAGCGTTGTCGTGCACGGCAAGTATGACGAGTGGATGGTTCCGCTCGACGGAAGCGTTGCGAAGAGCCTCACCCTTGGGGCTGGTGCAAAAGACGAGATTCGGTATCGCTACATTCGCACCGAGCCGACCGACTCAACGGGCGCGCCTGTTGGACCGCCGGGCGGCGGTGGTGCTCGCGGTGCGCGTGTTGGTCGTGCGGCTCAGGAGATCGATCTTTCGAAGCCCATTACGCTGAGTACGTATGGCGAGTGGACAAAGAAGGCAGGCTTCGCGCAGCTCGCCGATGGAAAGTTGAAGGAGCTCGTTTACGACGACGCGAGCTACAGCAATCCTGTCAAGGCTGCGAAGTCGGACAAGTATCTCTTCACGCGCCAGACGTTCGCGGAGTTCCCCGATCTTCGCGTCTCAGGGCCAACGTTCGTGGACGCGAAGAAGATCACGGATGCGAATCCGCAGCAGAAGGAGTACGCGTGGGGGCATCGCGTGTTGTTCGACTACAAGGATCACGACGGCCACAAGCTTCAGGGCATCATGGCGCTGCCGGATGATTATCAAACCGGTGAGAAGCGTCCGATGATCGTGAACTTCTACGAGAAGAATTCGCAGAACCTCAATCGCTACAG
>JBDUCR010000334.1:0-10899 GCA_040003345.1 bacterium | reverse complement strand
CCCACTCGCGCCGTATGAGGAATCATCCCCCTCTGCGGAGCGATGCATATGCCGACCACAATGTCCGTGTCACGTCGATCGGGAGAGACGCCGGCGGTCGCGCTCCGCCTTTGCCGCTTCTGTTGCGGCGACATTCCGATCGAAGCGAAGAAATGTCGCCACTGCGGAGAGTGGCTCGTCGGCACCTCGGGTGGATTTGCCTCCGGGATGCTCAAGATCCTCGGGGTCATGTGGGCGGGCGCCACCGTGCTCGCCGCCGCTGGTCTGTGGTATGTTGGTCAGGGCATCCGACGCTGGGCATGGATGCATGCGGTCGATCAGCAGATCACGCCGCAGCTCGTGGATCTCGCGCTGTACGCCGTGATCGCGATTGTTCTGCTCAAGGGGCTCATGCTGAGCCTCGGACTCGGGATCATGGCACGGCTGTCGCCACGCAGGCCGCGCTGGTGGAGTTGATATTTCAAGGCTGTAACTTCGCGTCACAGGCTTTCGTACAGGAATCATGGCCAGTTCTCGCCCACAATTCAGGCCCGACATCGAGGGCCTGCGGGGCATTGCGATCATCCTCGTGGTGTTGTTCCACGCGGAGGTTTCTGGGCTGGCCGGCGGCTTCGTTGGCGTCGACGTGTTTTTCGTCCTCTCCGGATTCTTCATCACTGGCTTGCTCGTTCGCGAGCTCTCGGCGAACAACGGCATAGATCTCACCGCGTTTTACGGACGACGCGCGCTGCGACTCATGCCGCCGCTGCTCGTCGTCTTCTTCGCGACGCTCGCTGCCGTGATGTGGCTCTACGCGCCCATCGATCGCGCGATCATTGCATCGAACGCGCGGTCCGTCGCGCTCTACTCCGGTAACATCGAGTTCGCGCGCAGCTCCGTGGACTATTTCTCCTCTGGCGCAAACCCGCTGCTGCACACGTGGTCGCTCGCCGTCGAGCAGCAGTTCTACTTCATCTGGCCACTGCTCTTTCTGCTCGTCGCACTGTTGCCCGCGCGACGCTCCATCGACGAGCCGGTGGACGAAGTGCCTTCGACGCGACGGATTCTCATCTGGATTACGCTCGCGGGTATTGCGTCGCTCATTGTGTCGCTCTGGTTGACGGACACAGCGCAGCCGTGGGCATTCTTCGGAGTGCCGGCGCGCATCTGGGAGTTCGCACTCGGCGGCGCAATTGCCGTCGTCATGAACGGCCGCGTGGACACACGAACCGGCGTCGCGACGGTGCTTCAGGTTGCCGGCGTGCTGATGATCGCGCTCGCAGTCGTGACGTTCGATAGTGCGACGCCATATCCCGGCATCGCTGCCTTGTTGCCTGCGCTTGGCACCGCGGCGCTGCTGGTCGGCGGCGCACGCGCACCAGACAGTTTCGTGAGCAGCAGACTTTCCACGCCCACACTGCGCTGGTTCGGGCGGATGTCGTACGCGTGGTACCTGTGGCACTGGCCATTGGTCGGCCTTGGCGCAGCGATTGACCGCGACATCACCGTGTGGGGACGCCTGGCGTGGTCTGCAGGCGCGCTCGTCCTCGCGTGGCTCACATATCACATCGTCGAACGCTCGGCGCGTGACGGACGCCTGTCGCGCATTCCAACAGCATGGCTGGCACCTGCTGCGCTCGTGGCGAGTGTCGTCGCGGCGCTCGTGGCGCATGGTGCGATGATCGTCGCGGAGCGTCGCGTCGCGATGCCCGATCAGCGCGCCTTTGCGGCGGCACGTGTGGATCGGAAAGATCATGACTGTTGGGCAAACACAGTTGAAGATGCAAAAACGCCGTGCGACTTGGGCGACAGGAATTCCAGCACGAACGTCGTGCTCCTCGGCGACTCGCACGCTGAGCATTGGCTCGGCGGACTCGATGTGGTTGGACGTGAGCGCGGGTGGAAAATCACTGCAATGGTGAAGGGTGGTTGTCCCGTCGCGGACATGCCCGAGCTCATGCATGCGCGACTCAAACGCTACTACCACGAGTGCACACGCTATCGCGAAGCGATGTTGCAGCGGATCATCGCCATGCATCCGGCCGCGGTGATCCTCTCGAGTTGGGATCACTACATCCCAGTGGATGGCACGTCGTCCAAGTGGCAGGTAACGACGCCGATGTGGCGCGATGGTCTGCGCCGGACCTATGCGCGGCTGAGCGCAGCGGGAATCAAGACGGTCGTCATCCGCGACACGCCGCGCACCTGGTTCGATGTGCCAGGTTGCCTGTCGCGTCGCGCGGCCGGTGTGCCGTTTGCGCAGCCGTGTGAATACGAGCGCGCAGGGTCGCTGTCGTCCGTGGCCATCGCCGCGCAGACAGAAGCTGCCCGCGGCCTGCCTGTTCGGTTCGTGGACATGAACGACCAGATCTGCACGACGACGGTGTGTCCAGTCGTGCGGCGTGGCGTCATCATCTTCACTGATGACAACCATCTGACGGCGAGCTTCAGCAGGTCAGTGGCGGGCGTGTTGGGCAATCGGCTCGACGCTGCCGTCGGACAACTCGCGCGCTAGGGCAAAGCAGAGCCGCCTATCGCCGTTCCTTTGCTGCGACGCATATTGCGCCCAATGATCGAACGACTCAGGCGCATCACTCGCACAGCAGCTCGGCTCGGCATCGTGGCCTTTGTGGCGATAGCCTGTCAGCCTTCGACGCAAACGCCGGCGCCACGAAGCCGCAGCTCGGCGGCACCGCACGTTCTCGTCTTCAGCGATCTGCACTTCAACCCGTTCGCCGATCCGGCCGTGGTTGATTCGCTCGCGCGCGCCGATGTCGCTCGCTGGCCGGCCATCCTGAGTAGTTCAAAACAGCAGGCATTCAGTCAATACGGAAGCGACACCAACTACCCGCTGATGACGTCGGCACTCGCCGCGATGCGCAGTGCCGAGCCGACACCCGAAGTCATCCTCTTCGCCGGCGATTTTCTCGCGCACAACTTCCAGTTCGCCTATCGTAAGGTCGCGCACGACACGAGTGCGGGAGCGCTTGCGGCGTTTACGGCGAAGACCAACCAGTTCATCGTGCAACAGATCGCCGCCGCATTCCCCGGCGTGCAGGTCCTGCCTGCGCTCGGCAACAATGATTCCAGCTGCGGTGACTACATGAGCGAGCCGGGAAGTGGATTCCTTCGCGCGTTCGCCGAGTCGTGGCGGCCGCTCGTGAGTCCGCGGGGGTCGCCGGTTGATTTCGTCGGATCATTCTCGCGAGCCGGTCACTTCTCGGCATACGTGCCGTCAATCGGCATTCGCGTCATCGTGATGAACGACGTCTATTGGTCGCCGCGATACTCCAATGCGTGTGGATCGCTCGCCGACAACCCTGGACGCGACGCACTCGGCTGGCTCGAGCAGACTCTCATGTTCAGCCGTCAACGCAATGAAGAGGTGTGGTTGCTGATGCACGTGCCCGTCGGCATGGATGTTTACGCCACGCTGCGCACGGATACGCTGGTAAGCATGATCGACCCGAAGTATGCGACGCCATTGATCTCGCTCCTTCGGCGATACGGTTCGACCGTGCGCTTCGTCATTGCCGGACACACGCACATGAACGAGTTCCGAGTCATCTCCGACGTCGACGGAACGCCGCTGCTCGGCAGTCAGCAAATCCCATCGGTGAGCACGAACGTGGGGACGAATCCGGCGTTCGCTGTGATGTCCGTAGACTCTGCTTCCGGGAACATCACGGACTATACCGTGCATTCACTCACCAATCTCGCGTCGGCGAGTACCACGACGCCGGGTCGTTGGTCGAAGGAATACGACTTCCGAGAGGTCTTTGGTCTTGATGGGCTGTCGTCGACGACGCTCGCAACGATGCAAGCCGCCTTACAAGCCGACACGACGCTCCGCGCTCGCTACATCAACTTCTTCGACTCCGGCAGCGCGCGTGCGAACGTCTCCTCATCGTGGCGCGCCTATTGGTGTGGCATCGACATGATCGATCGCGTTGCGTTCGACAGGTGCTACCGTCGGCCGTAGGATCGCCGTGACTCCCGCCTCGCGGTGAATTTTCTTCGACAGGAGCTCATGAGACTCGTCGGACCGTTGCCCGCCATGAGACGATTGCGAACGTTGGTCGCCTCGAGCTGCGTTGCGCTCACCGTCGGATGTGGTCCAACGACGTTGTCCACTGCGCCTGCGCCGTCGACGCCTCCACCGCGACTCGTGCCGGCGCCGGCATCCATGACGCTGCTCGGAGGCGTGCCGTTCGCGCTCACACACGCCACCGCCATTGTCATCGAGCCCGGCAACGATGAGGTGGCACGAACGGCAGAACAGCTTGCCGCCATACTGCGGCCAGCCACGGGCTTTTCAATTCCCGTCTCGACGACGCCGGTCGCCAACAAGAGCATCACGCTCCACCTCGCGACAAATCGCGCCGCGCTCGGCGACGAAGGCTACGAGCTCAACGTCGACTCGGGTGCGGTGAGAATCGTTGCGTATCAGCCCGCCGGGCTCTTTCGCGCGACACAGACATTGCGCCAGCTGCTGCCGTCCACCATCGAGTCGCACGTGAACGTGCCAAACGCGTCGTGGCCCATTCCGGTCGTCTCGATCACGGATCAACCGCGCTTCGCCTGGCGCGGAGCGATGCTCGACGTCGGACGTCACTTCTTTACCGTCAAGGAAGTGAAGCAGTACATCGATCTGCTCGCGCTGTACAAGCTCAACGTGTTGCACCTGCATCTCTCCGACGATCAGGGCTGGCGCATCGAGATCAAGTCGCGCCCCGAGCTCACTGCTGTCGGCGGAAGCACACAGGTTGCCGGCGGTCCGGGCGGCTTTTACACACAGGCCGAGTATGCCGACATCATTCGATATGCGCGTGATCGGTATGTGTTGATCGTGCCGGAGATCGACATGCCAGGCCACACGAATGCGGCGCTCGTTGCCTTTCCGGCGTTGAGCTGCAGCAAGCGCCCATCTGCGCTCTATTCAGGCATCGACGTTGGATGGAGCACCTTCTGCGTCGACAAGGAGGAAACGTACGCGCTGATCGACGACGTCATACGTGAGATCGCCGCGCTGACGCCGGGCCCGTACTTCCACATGGGCGGCGACGAAGTCGAAGCACTCACGCCTGCGCAATACGCATTGTTCGTCGAGCGCGTGCAGGAGATCGTGGGGCGTCATGGCAAGCAGATGATCGGATGGGAGGAAGTCTCCCGGTCTCGGCTCGACACGACAACCATCATACAACAGTGGCGCAGCGATTCGCTCCCTGCGGCGCGACTGCCTGGTGGTAAGGTCATCGTCTCTGGCGGCAAGCGCCTGTACCTCGACATGAAGTATAATGCCGCCACGGATCTTGGACTCAAGTGGGCCGGGCTCATCGAAGTGCGCGACGCATACGATTGGGATCCAGCATCGTATCTGAAACACGTCAGCGAACATGACATCATCGGCGTCGAAGCAGCGCTGTGGAGCGAGACTGTTCGAAACATCACAGCCGCCGAATTTCTCGCGATGCCTCGTCTGCCGGCTGTCGCCGAGGTTGGCTGGACGCCGCAATCCATGCGGGGCTGGAACAGCTTTCGCGAGCGAATCGCCGCGCACGGTCCGCGCTGGACGATACTCGGCGTGAACTTCTATCGTTCGCCGCAGATTCCCTGGTGAGCCTCTGATGCGGTCGTCGCGACTCGCATGGATCATCGCCGTCGTCGCCATCGGAGCGTTGGCGACCGCGGCGTGGCTCTTCCCTCGCGCGATGCCGATCGTCGCGCTCGAGCAGTCGGTTACGCGCGACATCGCCCTCTCGCGTGCGGATTCGTTCTTCCACGCACACGATCTCGCGCCGACTGGCGCGCGCACGGCAGTCCGCTTTCATGGCAACGATTCTCTTCGCACGTTCATCGAGCTTGCCGGTGGCGGAGAGGACACGCTGAACGCACTCGTTCGCGGAAAGGATATCGCGCCATTCTTCTGGTCGGTACGTGCATTCGTGCCGGGCGAGCCACGAGAAGCACGCGTGGACTTCGCGCCGGACGGACGAGTCATCGGCTTCAATCACAAGCTCGCCGAGGCGGACAAACGTCCAGCTGTGAGTGCCGATTCGGGGCGACGACTCGCCGAGCACGTGCTCGACAGCTGGATCGCCGATCGTGCAGATCGATGGCGCCTTGTAACATCGTCATACGAGATCAAAAAGCAGAGCAGCCGCGTTGATCGGAGCTACACCTTCGAGCGACGCGACCGTCGCATTGGCGGTGCCCCACTTCGTTCGGACGTCGTGATTGCAGGCGATACGCCGATACGAGCGCGTTCGTACGTCGAGATCCCCCAGTCGTTCGCACGACGCTACGGCGAAATGCGCTCGGCCAATGATCTGCTGGCGCTCATTGCCGGTCTCGGAATTCTCGCCATCGCGATCGCTGGGCTCGTGTTTCTCTTTCGAAGCGCGAAAGAGAGAGACGTGCGATGGCGCGAACCGGCGTTCGTGGGATCCGTGATCGGTGTACTTACGTTGGCTGCCGGTCTCAACGAGATGCCCGGCAGCTGGTTCAACTACGACACTGCGATGTCGCCTGTCGCGTTCGAAGCGCTGATCACGCTCAGCGCGCTGGCGATGGGTGCGCTGACGACGTTGCTCGTGAGCTTTACACTCGCCACCGCCGAGGGCGCAACGCGCCGGGCGTTTCCGTGGCATCTCGACTGGTGGAAGCTGTGGAAATATCGCGGCACCAACGAGGTCGCGGCGCGAGTCGCAGGTGGATACGCCGCCTCGTGCATCGCCTTCGCCTACGTCGCGGTCTTCTATCTCGTCACGCGCAAGCTGCTTGGTTGGTGGGTGCCGAGTGAGCTGCTCGACGATCCAAATCAGATCGCGTCGCCGTTGCCGTGGATCTCCGGCATTGCGGCGTCGTTGAACGCTGGTGTGTGGGAAGAAGCGCTCTTTCGAGCATTGCCGCTGTCGTTGCTGTCGTTGTGGGTGGGTCAACGGCCGAAGCGGGTGTGGTGGATGGCGGCGGGCGTGATTGTGTCCGCGCTGATCTTCGGGTTCGCGCATTCGAACTACGATTCGTGGCCGCCGTATTCACGCGGCGTGGAGATCTTTCTCGACGCGTGCTTCTGGGGTGTACTGTTTCTGAACTTCGGGATTCTCGTCACGGTCATCGCGCACTTCGCATACGACCTCGTGTTGTTCGGGCTCTTTGCTTCGGCGGGCTCGGCGAGCGAGTACAGAATTTCGGCGGCGATCATCCTGCTCGTGTTGTTCGCGCCTGCGCTTGCGGTGATTGCAAAGTGGGCTCGTGAACGCGGGCTTGTGCCAGCTCCCGACGATGCGCGCTTTGCCGCGTGGCGGCCCGATGCTGTTGTCGACGTGATCGAGGTCGCAGCTCCTCGTGAATCGCGCGTGCTCACGGTGCGCGCACGACAGTTTGCGATGATCGCGGTGTTAGCCGGGGTAGTTGTCGCGGTCGCACGACCGCCGCGAGCGACGCTGGGTCCGGCGTTCACGGCGGATCGCGCGCGCGTGGAAGTCGTCGGCGATTCCGTGCTGGGCGCGCATGGCGGCAATCCGGCCAATTGGAAGCGACTGTTGAATACGGCGACGGACACGCTTCCGTCGTGGCCTCGTTTTCTACGCGAGAACAAGATCGAATCGGAGGCGCAGCGTATTGCGTCGACGTATCATCCGCCGGCGTGGTGGATCGTGCGGTACGTGCGCACGGATAGTACCGCGGCACAGCGCGCGGAGGAGTGGCGCATTCGTCTCTGGCCCGACGGTCGTCCGCTCGACACGCGCCACATCATTCCCGACTCTGCACATCGCACCAGCGTCGATTCGGATGCGGTGCGACGAATAGCGCTCGAAGCGCTTGTGCGTGAGGGCGTGAACACATCCACACTGCAGGAAGCGGAGCGTAAGGAAGTCGCTCGGCCTGCTCGCCGCGATGTCACTGTCACATTCACCGACACTGCGGTGAAGCTTCCGAGCGGAGCGGTGGCCCGCGCCTGGGTTCAGATCGCCGGCGACGAGCCACTCGTCGCGCGTCGAGGCATCGAGCTCCCCGAAGCATTTTTGCGAGCCGATCGTGCGCGGCAGACCAACCGCGTGCTGATTGCGGGACTCGCAGGCTTGTTGCTGGTTGGAGGGATCGTCGCTGGCGCGCTCTTCGTTACGCGCCGACGCACGGTTGCATTGAACGACGGCGTGCTTACTCGATCGCAGACGTTCGCGTTTCTCGGCTCGATCGCCGTGCTCGCCGCCCTCGATCGGCTGCAGTCGTTGCCGACGCAGCTCTTCTCGTACGACACCTCCGAGCCATGGAGCAGATTCCTCGGCACGACCGTGCTCGGTTTCGTTGCCGTGATTCCGATTGCGCTCTTTGTGCTCGGAGCGTGGCTGATGCTCGGGGCGCTGCGTCGGCGAGTCGGAGTTCCTCTGCTGTCCGGCTCCGCCTCGAGCAACGACATGCTCGTGGCAGGACTCGGACTCGGCGCGCTGGTGTTCGCGGCGCTGCGCTTCGATGCGGTGATGCCAGCAGGCGGAATCCCGCACGCACCAACGACGTTGCTCGATCAGGCGGTGCCGATACTCGGCAGCATCGCGGGTATTCCCGCATCGACGGCGATGTTGGTTGCGTTGATCGGCATTCCGTTGCTCGTGATCGCCGGACTCTCGCCGCGTTGGACGATTCGCGTGGCACTTGCGCTGGCGGTGCTGGTCTTGTTGACCGTAGTCGTCGCGGCAACCGCGTCGCCGAGCGACAGTGATCCTGCGCGAGTGATCGCGCTCGTGGTTGGTCTCGCGCTCATTGCACTGGGACTTCGAGCGTGGGGCGCGTTGAGTGCGATGTCGTGGATCATCGCTGTGCTGGCGTTTCGCGCGTTGGGCGAGCTGCGACTTGCTGTCTACGCGCCCACGACGCAGGAGCGAATTGCTGGCGCGCTCACGGTCGTCGTCGCGTGTGCGCTGATCTGGCTCGTAGTAGGCCGGACTCGCCGCGTTTCATCGTAAGCTGCACTATCGAGCCTTCCACGCCGCGAGTACTTCCTTCTCGCGACTCATCGCGAGCCCGTTGATCTCGCCGTTGAGCGTCGCGTCCTGTTCCTTCTGCGGACGCGTCTTGTGCCAGTCGAGCGTGTCTTTCGCTGTGACGGCTAGCGGCCGAAAGGTGAGACCCTTCGCGATCGCCTTGGTGGCGCTGCGACGCTGATAGCCCGCCGTGCGGCCATAGGGTGGCTGCCACACCGTCATGTTGCGCCATGGCCGCACGTTCTGCGTTTGCAGGAATTCCCACGGCACCCACGTAAACTGCGCGCCCGCCGTCGTGATCGCCTTCACGCCGTACAACATCTCGGCGATCGTGAGCGGCTTCTCCGGTCCGATCGCATTGTACAGTCCGAACTCGCGCGCTTCCGCCATGCGAATCATGAACTCGGCGAGATCGCGTGAGTCGATGAACTGGCAAGGATCATCTGGCTTGTCTGGCGCGAGCACTTCACCACCCTTGTCGATGCGCGCGGGCCAATAGGTGAATCGATCGGTGCGATCGAGCGGACCGACGATCAGGCATGGACGAATGATCGTGTTGATGCCCGGATAGTGCTTCTCGACTTCTTTCTCCGCCTGCGTCTTGAGTGCGCCGTAGTATTGGCCAGCGTGTGCCGGTTCGAGTGTGTATGGATCGAGTCCCGCGGGCATCGGTGTCGTTGGACTCTGCTCATCGATGCCGACGACACTCTGGTCGCTGTAGACGGACGTTGTCGAGATGAACATGTAGTGCTTCGTGTTGCCGGCGAGATACTTCGCCGCATTGCGCACCCATGCCGGATACGTCGTCGGGTTGTCGATGACGACATCGAATTTCTTTCCCTCGAGTGCAGCGGTGTCGCCGTTCAGATCTCCGACGAGCTCTTCAGCGACTTTGCCCTTGAAGAAGTCGGGCCGAGTTTTGTTGCGATTGAACAGCGTGACGCGATGTCCGCGCGCGATGGCGTATTCCACTTGCTCGGGGCCCGTGAATCCGGTGCCGCCGAGTATGAGGATGTTGAGTGGCGTTGGCGCGCGCTCGACGTTGCGCTTCTTACGCGCGGTAGCTGGCGTCGCGGCGGGAAGTCGTGCAGCAACTGGAGCAAGGCCGAGTGCGCTGCCGAGTGTGGCGGCCCATTTGAGGAACGTGCGCCGATTTGGAGACATCCAGGCTGCCTCGTGAATTGCGTTCGGTAATCGGGAGCTCGTGCGACGGATGGCGACTCGGTCGAGATCGATCGTGCAACCAGCGAGGACCAAACATGGACTGTCCGCCCGGTGGAGGCTAGCTTCGAGCGCCGCGACAAACCTCGGATCGGAGCCTTCACATGACAGTCTCTCGCCGCTCATTCATCACGTCCGTCGGCGCCGGAAGCGTCGGAGCATTTGCGCTGCCACTGATTGGCTGGCGCGGCCGAGAGAATCTGCAGGACGTTCAGGCGACGCCCGGTTCGCGTCGCGCCGACCGCCTCCTCGCCGCGCAGCCCGGCATGGTGCGCATCGACAGCAATGAAAATCCGAACGGTCCCGGCGAGCACGTGTTCGCCGCCATTCGCAATCATCTTACCGACTCGAATCGCTATCCGGTAAAGGCTGAAGACGACCTGATCAACCTCATCGCCCAGAAGCACGGCGTGCATCCGGACAACGTCATCCTCGGCTGCGGATCGGGAGAGCTGCTTCGTGCTGCCGTGCATGGCTTCACCGCGTCGGATCGCGGAATCGTCGTACCAGATCCGACGTTCGAGGCACCCGCGAACTTTGCGAAGTTCATCAACGTGCCAGTCGTCGCTCGCCCCGTTGACGCGGCACTTCGCGCTGATCTCGATTCGCTGTCCGACGCCGCGCGCGACTCCAAGCCAGGGCTCATCTATCTGTGCAATCCGAACAACCCGACTGCGACCGTTCACAGTCACGCGGACGTTGCATCCTTCATCGA
>JBDUCR010000081.1:0-10902 GCA_040003345.1 bacterium | reverse complement strand
CGAGCGAGTCAAAAACTAACGCGCGCTTAGCGAGCCTCCAACATTGCTCGTCATTGCAACGAGTGTTGGCGAAGGGATCGGTCGCAATGCCGAGGCCGACGGTGTTCTTGCGCGGGCCAGTGCTGATCCGATTGCATTTAGTGCACGACGAGATGACGCCTCGTCACTGGCACCATTGAGCCGAAGACGCCAAGCGCGCCCGTGAGGTGGCTGGGCGGCACGCCCAGAAACGGATCCGACTGCGCCACGTAATACTCGTAATAGTTGACATCGACGGCCGAGACGGTGGCGTATGCGTCATCCGTGGAGAAGATGGGGTTGTTCAGGACGCTGCGCTCGACACCGGCAATGCTCGCACTGGTATCAGCAAAAACGACGTACGCGTCCTGTGTGAACGAAATATCCGGCAGGTAAAGGGACTGAATCCGCACCTCGTAGCTTCGCGCGCCTTCTACACGAGACCAATGCAGTCGGAGCGTATCGATTTTACGGAAGAACACTTCGGGTGGTGACAGCATTGCCGCAGTCGTGTTCGGAATGACGGTCGATCCCGACACCTCTTCGCCGCGGTCGGTGCGAACGTGGAGCGTGTATCGTCCGCCTGGCGCCAACGTCACACCGTAATCGCTGAGGGAGATGCGATACTGTCCCTTGATCGCGTTGACACCACCAGCCTGATCTTCGTGCGCCGTCATTACGATGCCGCTTGGCGTCGTGATGCTGATCGCTGCACCGAGAATGGGTGACTGTCCATTGATGGACGTCGATCCCACAGACGTACGTTCCAGCAGCACGAGTTGGTCCGCGCTAGCCGCATCGAGCGTGGCGTGGACGACTACCTGCGACGGCGGCGGCACGAGGATCTTCGTGTCAACACAACCGGCGAGGTAGCCAGTGAGTCCGCACACGAGTGCAGTGGTCATGGTAACCCAAACGCGCTGTTTGGCGACTCTCATCGCGTCACCACGAGACGGTAGCCCCAAACGTCGGCAGGAAAGAAAACTGCGGAAGGCTGTATCGCTTGGGTGGCGAGGCTGTGTAATCGAATCCGTAGCCGAATGCATTCTTGGCGTTATAGATGTTCACGATGCTCAGAAAGGGCGAGACGGCGGCGCCGCCGATGTGTCCGGATTTGGTGAGGCTCACGTCGAGTCGATGCGCGAAGGGAAGTCGCTCCCCGTCTCGTGGACCCGTCACGTAGGCATAGTCTCTCGTGAATGGACGATATGCCTGCGTGGTCGGATCGTAGGTGCGCCTGTAATACTCATCCAGGACGTTGGTATATGGTGTCCCGCTCGCCGCGTTGAAGCGCATACTGAGCGCGTACGA
Source organism: bacterium (assembly GCA_040003345.1). Taxonomy (GTDB): domain Bacteria; phylum Gemmatimonadota; class Gemmatimonadetes; order Gemmatimonadales; family Gemmatimonadaceae; genus AG11. The sequence continues at coordinate 9,573 of JBDUCR010000081.1, read as the reverse complement.
ATCGGAGCGCCAGTTGCCAACGAGATTCAGATCGTGACGGCGGTCCTGGCTCGGAAAAAAGCGATAGCCGTCGGGTTGAGTTCGCGTCGAAACGGTGTACGTGTACGACGCCCATCCACTGAAGCGGCCGGATTCGAACTGGCGCAGAATGAAGTCGCCTCCATACGCCCGCCCAGCCAAGGGAAGGAATTCGTCGCCCGGCCGGTTGGCATCGTCGCGCGGATTCGGCTCGAGGAGGTCACGATAGATCTTGTAGAAGCCCTCCACACGAAACGTGCGATGGGGGTTCACCCAGCGCTCCAAGCCGAGCACGTAGTGACGTGCGCGCGACACGGGAAAGATCGAGTCGCTTCCAATCCAGAAGTCCGTGATGCGAAGGGGAACATCCTCTCGCGAGAGCGAGCGCACCCATTGCGCATAGTCGCCGAAGGCTCCCGTCACAGCGACGTTGTCGTTGATGAGATACTTCACCGACAACCGCGGCAACACACCGACCCAGTGCGATTCAGCGAGCGCGTCGACACGTCCGCCAGCCTCGACGATCAATTTCTGCGATGCTCGCCAGACATCGTCGTAGTAGACGCTTCCCGAGACGTTGCGCTGCGCATACGCAGAGTTCGGAAAGAGCGGAAGGAGCTCACTGGAGTTGTACGTTAGCTGCTGCGACGCCACTTCATAGCCGACACTGCGAACATGTGCCGGCGTGTAGCTGGACAATGCGCCAGCCACGCGGAAGTCGTTGGCTTCGTTGCTCACCGTAGTACTGTTGCTCGCGATCTTCGCGTCGATGCCAAAGCGTGAGATGGAGGCTTGCTGCTCGACGCGCGTGCTATCGCCCATCTGGTGTCCTAGGAGACTGAGACCATTGGGAAACGACTTCGTCAGCGTTCCACCGAGGAGTCGGTTGCCCCAATTGACGCTGTAGCGGTCCGTAAAGTTGTAAACTCCGATGACATCCAGCCCGGTGTACGCCGTGAGTGCGATGCGTGCATCACCGGGCAGCAAATGTGTAAAGTGCACTTGGGCATCGCCAAAGTGATACGGCACCACTTGCTTCGCCAACGCTGCCACCGCATCGGCGTACGTGCGGCGTCCGGCAATCATCCAGCTCCCTCGGCCACCGTTTACCGCGCTGCCAAGAGACATCGTCGTCGAAAGCAGTGATACCTCCGCGGTACCATGTAGCGCGCTTCTCGTTTCCTCCGCTGATCGTACGTCGAGCACGCTCGAGAGCCGGCCGTCGAATCGCGCTGGGAAACCACCGGTGTACACATCCGCGCGACCGACCATCGGCTCCATGAACGTTCCAAAGAGACCGCCGAGGTGGAAGGGATTGTAGATGGGATAACCGTCGAGCAAAATGAGATTCTGATCGGCCTCGCCACCGCGCACATTCAGGCCGGCGGAATAGTCGTTGCGCGCCTCGATACCGGGCAGCAGCTGCACGCTGCGCAGCAGATCGGCCTGCGCGAGATAGTGCGACGCCGGAGCCACATCTCGGCCACTGACCGACAGTGTTCCCACGCTCGGTAGCACGCCGAAAGACAACCGCTCCTGACGTGCTGCCTCCGTTCGAATCACCGGCAGCTTCTGTATGCTCTCCGCGGCGGCGGAGTCCGAGGGTGGATGTGCGCTGGCGCGCACCGGCGCCGCGGGCAGCACCACCACCTGCCCACTCGGCAACACATTGATGCGGAACCGCGTTACGCGCGCGATCTCGAGCAACGCTGTCGCCGCCGTGCGATCGTGCGCTGGAATCGTGATTCGCGCGTCGATGCCGGGAAGCGTTGGATCGAATGTGATGTTGATGCGCGCGTGCACCGCGATCATCGTGAGTGCAGCCTGAACGGAGATGCTGTCGAACGCGTTGGTGATGAACGTGCGGAGCGCCGGTACGCCGTTGCCATTCGGCTCGAGCGGAGTGCCTTGCTCGAGCCGTACATTTTGCGCCATCGCCGGCCCGTCGACGATCGCGACGAGGCCAACGGAAAGGCTCACGATGACAGAGAGCCGCCTAAAAGCGTTGTGCACCGTCATCGAACGCGGGGCAGTATGGTGACCGTGTGTCCGCGTCGCTCGACGTGCGCACCCAGTATGGCACTCAGCGCCTCCAGCACTCCGCTGAGCGACGCATCGCTGTAGATACCGCTTACGCGACGATGTGAGAGTGTCGAATCGGGAATTCGTATGTCGGCGTCGAACGTTCGCGAGAGCTCCGCGACCACTTGCGACAGCGGCACATCACGAAAAACCAAACGCCCTTCCGTCCACGCCGCGTAGAGTGAAGCGTCAGCGCGTAGAAGGGAAATGGCGCCATTCGCTGCCACAGTGCCCACGGTTCCGGCGTCGAGGTCTCGCGGAGCTCCAGCTTCAGACGCCCTCACGGCGACGCGGCCCGACGTCACCGCCACAGTCACGACGGAATCACTCGCGTAGGCGCGAATCACAAACGTCGTGCCGATGTCGACTGTTTTGGTGTTCCGCGCCTTCACGACAAATGGGCGACGCGCATCATGTCGCACGTCAAAATTCGCGAGCCCGACCAGCTCGAGCGTGCGACTCGTGTCCGTGAGCAGGTACCGCACGGTGCTCGCGGGCCCGAGCGTCACCACGCTGCTGTCGGCGAGATGAATGGTGACGCGCTCGCCGCGACCCGTCGCCACGATGCGCGGTTCGTCACGCGATGCTGTGTGGTGCAACAGTGTCGCCGATGCGACACCAATGAGAACGGCGGCAAGCCCCGTCACGAACCAACTCGGTGCGCGACGCCATGCTGGTACGATGTTCCGGCTCGCGCGTTCGACGTCAGCCGACGGCTCCGCCGCGCGTATGCGCTCGCTCAGCCGCTGCCACTCGCTATCCGTTCTCCACGGGCGGCGTTCGTTTCCGGGGTCTTCTTCGCTCATGTGTGGATGACCCGCAGCAGCGGAAAACCCCCACCATCTCTGTTAGTCGGTGCGAAGCGAGACGCGCAGTCGCTGCTTGGCACCGGTGATCAGCTTCTCCACGCCTTTGACGGAGATGCCCATCATGGTTGCCACTTCGGCGATGCTCATGCCGTGATCCCACCGAAGCACGACCGCCAGGCGTGAGCGCGGCGGCAGCTGGTCGATCGCGCGCCGCACGGCAGCGGCCTCCTCGCTCGCGATGGCGGCCTGGTCGGGCAATGCGAATGGTTGGCTCATCGCCACATCCGCAGCATCGTCGCCGACTCGATCGGCCCAGCGCTGTACAACGGACAGCCGGCGAAGATGATGCAGCGCTCTGTTCCGCGCCGCAGTCGACAGGTACCCGAGCGTCGACTCGGACACGGGCCATGCTGCTCGCTTCATCCACAACACGAAGAAGAGATCCTGCACGATCTCCTCGGCGATGGCTTGCGAGCGCACGTAGCTGTCCACGACCTCGCACAGCGGCGCATGGCATTGGCGAAACAACTGCTCGAATGCCGCCTCATCGCCGCGTTGGATGCGCGTTGCCAACTCCGCGAGCGTGTCAGACGCCGGCTCGGTCACTCGTGCTCCAGTGTCTCAGCCACATGCGGGCTTGCTTCGCGCGTTCGAGGTATTCCTTTGCGCGATAGTGCGTGGTCATCAACTGTACTACCGAGCTGTTGGCCAGTGGGTTCCCCGCGTCGGCACGCTTGCGCTGCGTGTCGCCCGCGACGGTCGACGTTGGACCGTGCACGCTGCGACACCTTCTTTCGCCGCAATTAAATGGTGGGTTCATCCAGGAGTTCGGCAACAGTCGCATTCAGTGGAGTGAACTGTAACTGCAGGTTCGCGTAGTCCTCTGCGGCCTCTGCGGCAGTATGACCCCTCTGCGGTCCTCAGCGTCAAGGTGCAGTTGCTTTGGCCCTGCCGGCACGACAGCAGCTCATATCGAGGGGTGGGCGCAGAGGAAACTGAAACAGCCGCAGAGGACACTGGGCGGCTGGGTATTGAACTTCGCGCCACTGAACGGCGATCGCACTATGTTGTCCAATGGCGACATAGCCGCCGGTTGCAATCGGATTCAATCAGCCAGACAGCGCGAGGTTGTCGGCAACGAAATGCACTTTCTCGACGTTCTCTCCACCGCGCTTGCCGAAATCCTCGCGAACAAGCTGAGAAGCTTCTTCACACTGCTCGGCATCATCGTCTCGGTCGCATTTCTCGTTGCAGTCGTTGCGGTCATCCAGGGCATGAACTCGTACGTCAAGGAGAACGTCGCGAATTCGCTCATCGGCACGAATGCGTTTCAGGTGCGGCGTGTGCCAATTCAACTCGGCTTCTTCGACGACGAGATGTGGAAGAAGGTCGCCAAGCGCCCGCTGCTCACACGCGCCGACTTCGAGGTCGTGCGCGCTGCGCTTCCCGACGCGGAGGCCATCGCGATCACCTCCGGCTTTCCCACGCCGCTTTCCAATGTCGAGTGGCGGAATCGCGAAGTCGGCGACGTCCAGATCCGCGGTGTCACGCCGCCCTTTCAGGTCGTGCAGGACTACAAGTTCGAGCGTGGACGTCCACTCGTGGAACTCGATGAGGACCAGCGGCGCGCCGTGACCGTCATCGGAAGCGAAGTCGCCGAGAAGCTGTTCGAGTCGGCCGACCCGATCGGACAGGAAGTACAGATCGCGAACGAGCGCTTCGAGGTGGTTGGTGTGCTCGCGTCGAAGGGGCACGTGCTCGGACAGTCGTTCGACGCCATCGTACTCATTCCGCTGTCGCGCTACGAGATGCTGTACGGACACCGTGCCACCACCTCGATCTCCGTAAAGATGGCCGAGGCGATCGACGTCACCCCAGGCATGCAGCGCGCAGAAGAAGCCATGCGCCTCGCGCGTCGTTTGCGGCCCGGCCAGGAGAACAACTTCTCCATCGAGACCGCCGAAGCGCTCGTCGCCTTCTGGAAGAGTCTCACCGCCGTGCTGTTTAGCGTCATTCCCGCTGTCGTCGCGATTGGTGTCGTCGTCGGCGGCATCGTCATCATGAACATCATGCTGATGGCGGTGAGCGAGCGCACGCGCGAAATCGGCATTCGCAAGGCGGTCGGCGCGCGCGCGCGTGACATCGAACGTCAGTTTCTCGCCGAGGCGGTCGCGCTGTCGATGCTCGGCGGAATCATTGGTGTGCTCTCCGGCTGGGCATTCGCGGAGTTCGTGGCGATGGTGTCGCCATTACCGGCGCGCATCAGCTGGTGGTCCGTTGCCCTCGCCGTGTTCCTCGGCGCCGGCGTCGGCGTGATCTTCGGCGTCTATCCGTCGAGACGCGCCGCGCGCCTCGATCCGATCGCGGCGTTGCGGGCGGAATGATGCGCATCATTTCCACTGACCAGTTCCGCGAGAACATCGGCATCGCCATCGATGCGCTACGGCTGAACAAGCTCCGCTCGGCGCTGACGATTCTCGGTGTCGTCATCGGCGTGGCGACAGTGATGACGATGGCGACGATCGTAAAGGGCATACGCGACCAGATCCTGACGACGATCAGCCTCGCGGGTCCCACGACGTTTTACGTCATGAAGATCGTGAGCACGACGCCGGTGAACCCTGACCAACTTCCTGCGTACATCCGCATTCGTCCTGACATCAGGGCGGAGGAAGCGCGTCGCATGGCGTTGTTGCCACAAATCAACTATGCGGGGATCTGGTCGCAGGTCCAGGCGCGTGTGAACTACGGCAACTCGCGCACGCGCGACGTCACCGTCTATGGAGCAGACGATCACTACCAGGAAGTCATCGGCGGCGAGCTGCTCGAAGGTCGGTGGTTCACGAAGAACGAGCTGAAGAACGGTGCGCCTGTCGCAGTGTTGCAGGAGCGGCACGCGCGACAGATTTTCGGGCGCGAAAATCCGCTGGAGAAGATCGTGCAGATTGGCGGGCGTCCGCTAACGGTGATCGGTCTGTATCAGGATCCAGCGAACATCTTCTCGCCGCCGGGCCAGGAGATCGGCGCGATTCTACCATTCGAGTACACCTGGCACGCTTACAATATCGACAAGACGAACGGGCTGTTCATCGTCGTGAAGCCGAAGCCCGGCGTCACAGTCGCCGATGCTGAGGATGCGGTGACGATCCTCCTGCGCGAGATGCGTCGACTGCGTCCCGCCGACAAGAACAACTTCGATCTGCTCAGCCAGGATCAGATTCTGAAGGTGTTCATGTCGATCACCGACATTTTCTTTCTCGTGATGCTGGTGCTGGCGTCAGTGGCGTTGATGGTGGGCGGCATCGGCGTGATGGCGATCATGATGGTGTCGGTCACGGCGCGCACGCGTGAGATCGGGATTCGCAAGGCGCTGGGCGCTACGCGTCGCGACATCCTGATTCAGTTTCTCGTGGAGGCGGCGACGCTCACTGGTATTGGTGGGTTGCTGGGTATCGTGGTGGGGTTGGTTGCGGGGCGCGGCGTGACGATGCTGATGAACGTGCAGGCGGACGCACCCCTGTTGCAGACAGCGATTGCTGTTGCAGTGTCGGTGGGGATCGGTCTCGTGTTCGGCGTGGTGCCAGCGCGTCGCGCGGCGAAGCTCGATCCGATCGAGGCGCTGCGGTACGAGTGATCCGGATGTCGCGTCCCGAGCAGTTCGACATCCGTTTTGTGTCGCTCGGCGGCGACCGTACGCCGTTGTGAACTCAGTGGCGAGGAAGCACGCTGCACAGCGTTGCCGATTTGAACCGCTCGCTACCAAAGGCGCGGCAACAGCCGATACGGCACGCGCACCGTGTACTCACGATAGCCGGGCAATTCGCGCCGCAGAAAACGCTCCTCGAGTCCAATCCTCACCATCAATAGTCCAAGCGGAATCGCTGCAAACAGCGCCGCAACATACGATCCGAGCCAGAGGCCGAGACCCACGTTCACCAGTAAATTACCGGCATACATGGGGTGCCGAATCAGGGCGTAGACGCCGGTGTCCACCACGATGTGTTGACGCTCATCCTGATGGCGCACGACGGTGACCGCGAACGGATTCGCGCGCAAGGCGATGCCGATGATCATCCAGCCAGTGGTGAACAAGGCCAGGCCCATGATAGCAAGACCGAGCGGTGGCGTCGCCAAGACGTGCCAGCGGAACGCGTCGAGCGCGGCGATTGCGGGCAGCGCTACGAATGCTGTCCCCATAAAAGTCAGGAGGACGAGTCTGTCAATCCAGGGTTGGCCGCGGTGGATCAGGACCGTAGCTCGCTCATTCAGCAACGCGGGATTGACGCGGAAGATCGCGACGGCACTCAGCGCCCTGACGACGATCAGCACCGCGAGGAGAATCCAGGCGCGCGGCCACGCGAACGTGCCCGCCACGAGGAACAACGTGGTAGCGACGACCGCTGCGTCGACGATGATTCGAGCGAATACCCTGAACATGGTTTGTCTCTGGGCCCATCGTTGGGGCGATGGTGAGTAAATTAGCGACGCCTCGTTCGCGAGTCGCCCGATGTTGAGCGCCACTGAACGACACCCACGCGCGACTGTCGCCTAGCCAACGAGGCCAGCCGCCTTGCTGAACACTCGCCCTTGGCTAGCATCCAGCTCACACGTCCCTCACGCTTGGCGACTCACTGGAAACAAAATGGCAATCTGCGGACTCATTGGCGGTCTTGGACCGGAAACCACTGTCGACTACTACCGACGCATTCTGGCCGCCGCGCAAGCGCTCGATCCGGCGGTTGCGCCACCACATCTCATCATCGACAGCATCGACGTCAACGAAATCTTCCGACTGGTTGAATTCGATCGCCCGGGGCTTGCAGACTACCTCTCCGCGTCCGTTGATCGCCTGGCCCGCGCCGGCGCGGACTTCGCCGCAATCACGGCGAACATGCCGCACCTGGCGTTCAGCGACGTCGCGGCGCGATCACCGATTCCTCTCATCAGCATCATCGCTACATGTGCCGCCGCCGCCGAACAACATGGGATGCGGCGGCTCGCTCTGCTCGGCGCGCGGTTCACTATGGAAGCGTCCATGTATCCCGACGAACTGGGGCGCCGCGGGATTCAGGTCGTCACGCCGAGTGCGTCGGAGCGGACGTTCATTCACGATCACTATGTCGACGAGCTTCTGAAGGGCAAGTTTCGCTCTGAGGTGCGCGAGCGAATCGAGGCGATCGTCGCACGGCTACGCGACGAAGAGCGCGTCGATGGCGTGATCCTCGGCGGAACGGAACTGGCCCTGTTGATGCCGTCGGCGACCGTCGCCCATCTGCCCGCGCTCAACACGATGGCGCTCCACGTCGATGCGATCGTGAAGCGCCTTCGAGAATGAGGGCCGACAACATGCGCTGCGGTGACCGAACCGTAGGAAGGCCATGCGCTCGCCTGTTCGCGAATGCGGCCACGCGATTTGTTGGCGGCTCCTGCTGATTCCGTGTTAGAATCTGCGCATGGCGATCACTCTATCCGATGTCACCAACCGCATAATGTCCGCGTCGGCCACGCTCATCGCGCTGGTGGCGTTGGGCACAGGGCTATACCAGGCAAAACTCAGCCGCGACCAGGCGAAGGCCGCGGTCTGGCCGTATCTGATCTCCGGCAACTCCGGAGAAAACGGATATTCCAAGATCGTGCAGAACGTCGGGCTCGGCCCCGCGATCATCGGCGCGTTCGAAGTGCATGTGGACAACGTCCCGGTGCACAGCTGGAAAGAGGCGGCGGAGTCGCTGCATGTTTCGCTCACCTTCGCCGGTTCGCGAAGTACGACCTTTCGTCACGGCCTCGTGGTACCGGTGAGCTCGAACATCCATCTCGTCGAGCTACCGGACACCACGGACGTCCGCCTGGTACGGTCTCGAGTCAACCACCTGAGTACGTATATTTGCTATTGCTCTCTGTACGGAGACTGTTGGGCGCTGAACAGCGACATGACCGAGCCGAGCAAGGTAAAGGGGTGCGTGGATGATCGTGCGCGGGCATTTCTCCAATAGGGCAGAGCTCGCGCGGAGCGTGACGTAAAGAGCTCAACGCCAGATCGACGACGCGGAAGCGGTGGCCATCTCGTGCCATTTGCTCTCGTCGACACCGCGAATCAGCAGCCACCCGATCGTCACGGCGCAGCCGACCAGCGCAAAGAGTGCGACTGGCATGAAGACCTTGCTGGCGAGGGGCGGATACAGGTAAGCGAGCCAGCCCGCTCCACCGATGACGCCGAGCACACCGAGCACTCGCGGAAGAAACGTCGCACGGAACATCAGGTACCCTACCATCACTGAGTTGATGCCGAAAAAGATGCACGCCGTTCCGGCACCGAGATCGTTGATGCGGATGAGAAGCGAGGAGATGGCTTCGAGCTGGCCGTGGTTGAAGGCGGACAGATATGACGAGCCACTCAGCACGAACAGCGGCGCGTAGAAGAACAGTCGCGCGGCGATCTTGATGCCGCTCCCGACGTACCCGAATACGGCCGCCGTCGTCGAGAGGCTGCGACTGACCGGCTTGAGCAACTCGTACATCGCCGCGGTCGTCCCGATCTGGCACGCCATCTCGACCATGAAGATGGCGAAGGCTGCGCGAACGGCCGATGGGTTGGCGATGATGTTGCGCGCGGTCGCGGCAGCGTCTCCTGCGACGACGAGCCGATCGCTCAGGAAACCCTGCG
>JBDUCR010000154.1:0-10925 GCA_040003345.1 bacterium | reverse complement strand
GCACAGCCATGTCTCCTCGTTGGGGCCATCCTGGTACTTCGGGAGGATAGGATGAAGAACAACGTCTTTTCTATCATCCTATCCTTCTATCATCCTATCCTCCTGCACTTATCGCGTCCCGCTCCGCATGCGTCGCCAGCCCTTCCAGCGTACGGCTCGCAATCCCATGTACAAAGACCGGGCCGATGACGAGCGTCGCCGCGGACGCGCCCACCATCGGAACTTTGGGACCGTCCCACATATGCAGAATGCGTACGTGTGTTCCCTTGGCCGTCTCGCTGAATGACCATTCGACCTCCATGCCGGTGGTCACGCCGTCGATATGTGTGTATCGAATGCTGGGCGACGAGCCGCTGCCCGGAGGATGCACCTGCATCCTTGACTGCCACCACGTCGGCCACTGAATGATCCCGAACGGGCGGTTCGCGCTCATGTCCACGATGCCGCCGCCATCGCGACGCCTTTCAACGAAGCGCACGAACCGGTAATGCGAAAGGAGGGCGGGCCATCGCTCCACCTCCGCGGCGAGTCGAAAAATCCGCTGGAGCGGAGCGACGACCAGCCGCTCGTCCACCGTTTTCATCTCCGTCGACGCAGGCATCGAACCGAGCTCGAGAGGCGGTAAGTCGCTCATCGGATGGGCCTCCAGGTTGCGGTGAGTCGATAGCCGAGGTGCCGCCGTACTTCTGCGAGCTCCCCGGTGGCGCCTGTCACGTTCTCGCGTAGCTCGCGCGCGGTAAACCCGCGAAGCACGGACACCGCTCCGTCATGGCGGCTCACGGAATGAAACCCCATGGGCCACGTAGCGATCCAGAAGCCCGCGGCCGCAAGCCAGCTGCGTCGCAGATCACTCACGATCACCGCGTACCGCGCGACGCGATGCAGCTCGCGCAGCACGGCCGCGAGCTCGGCGTCCTCGAAGTGATGCAACAACTGCGAGCAGATCACGACGTCCACACTGGCATCGGCAAAGGGAAGGAACCTCGCGTCGGCACAGATACTTTCGTCGAGCATTTTTCCGGCGAGGAGAGCAAGCGATTCGGCGTAATCAACAGCCATTGTCGTAATGCGCACACCGCTCAGCGCCGCGAGCTCACGCGCGCGAATCGGAATGTCGGCCAGTCCCGTTCCGACATCCAGCAGCGTGGTTTCCACCGGCAGCTCAGGGATGATGCGCCGCAACTCGTCGAGCACGGCGTTCGTGCCGCCCAGGAGCGCGTTCGCGAGCCGGACATCGCGGAGCGATCGTTCGCGGAGCGCAGCCGACGTGCCCGGATCGTCGAGATGCTCGAAGCCTCGGCGACGACGTGGAGTAATCAACTACCGCTCGAGCTGTGCGTAGCCACCGCGATAGTACAGCAGCGGACGTGCGTCACGTGCCGTCGCGTGCTCGACCTCGCCAATGAACAGTGTGTGATCGCCCGCTTCATGCATGGAGTGCATGCGGCATTCGATGTGTGCGAGGGCGTCGTCGAGCAGCACGATTCCATTCTCTCCCCGCGAGTAGCCGATGCCGTCGAAGCGATGCGTCGAATCGTCGGCGGCGAAGCGGCGCGACAGTGCTTCCTGCTCGGACGCGAGAATGTTGACGCAGAACGCCGGCGCTTGCCTGAGCGCGTCGTACATCGATGCAGCGTGGTCGACGCAAGCCTGCACCAGCGGAGGATTCAGGCTCACGGAGCAGAACGCGCTCACCGTCATGCCGACGTCGCGTCGATCGGCGTCCAGGGCGGTGACGACGGTGATACCCGAGGCGAACCGTCCGAGGACGCTGCGAAAACTGTCTGGATCGATCATGCGTCTGGTGCGGGTCGTCGGGCAGATTGGCGGAAGAGATTGAGCGCGTAGCTCGGGCGCAAGACTTCACTGGCCGGAATGAAGTCGCCGCACACGCCGACGAGAAGGTCGGCCATGTCTTTCCGCGCTTCGAGTGTGCGTCCGAAGTAGTTGATCGCCGGCGCGAATCCCACGGCGGCACTGATCAGGCGCTCGACGATCCATTTCCCGCGAAACTCCGCTCGACGCGCGCGATGATAATCACGCAACGCCGAATCGCTGTCGTGCACGGAGGAAGCGCCGAGCGCGCGAAGTGCGAATGGCGCGAGCATCTCGCCGCCGCGAAGTGCGGAGTAGATGCCTTCGCCGGTGAAGGGATCGAAGAAGTCGGCGGCGTCGCCGACGAGCGCAGCGCCAGGCGCCCAGGCGCGACGCGCGTGCGATGCGAAGGGTCCCGTGGCGAGCACCGGCGTGACACGTCGCGCGTGTCGTACGCGCGGTGCGAGTTGTGGGCGATCGCGAAGCCACTGCTCGAAGAACGCCGTGCGATCGCTGCTCACGGCGCGGGCCGCGGAACTGGGGACGACCATTGCAATGTTCGTGAGTCCGCCGTCGACAGCCGCGAGTCCAACGTAGCCGACGTCGCGCTCGACGTGCATCTCGCCCCAGTCGCCGACGTCTCCGAAGTTCTCGTAGTGTGCAACGAGCGCGATGCGGCGCGGCCAGAAGCGACTCGTGCGCGCGAGATCGAGTCGGCGCGCGACAACGGAACGCAGGCCATCGGCTCCGATGACGAGCGGTGCGTCGATCGTCTCGGTTGCGCCCTGTTCGCGCAGCAGTCGAACGCCCACGACGCGACCGCTCTTGTCGCGAGCGACGTCGGTGACGCGAGCCTCCTCGCGCACCACGGCGCCTGCGTTGCGCGCGCAGTCGAGCAGGATGGGATCGAGCACGGTGCGTCGCAGCGCGAGTCCGCGATCGCGAAAGGCGCGGAAGCCATGTTCGCCGACGAAATCGCCACGCAGCAGCGCGCCGTTCGGTGCGCGCACACTCATTCCCGCGAGGTGTGCGGCGCCCGCACGCTCGATGGTGTCGAGCGCGCCCATCTCGCTCAGCAGCCGCGACGCCTGCGGACTGAGATATTCGGCACAGGGTTTGTCGCGTGGAAACTTCGCGCGATCGACGACGAGCACGCGGGCTCCGGCGCGCGAGAGCGCAAACGCCGTCGATGCTCCCGCGGGGCCGCCGCCGACGATGATGACGTCGAAGCGCGATGGGTTACGCTGCGTGCTCATGCGTGAAGGCTAGACGTAGGCGAGCAGCACGGCTATCGCGGCGCCGATGAAGGTCGCAATCAGATTGACTGTGTCGTTGTCCATCCACTCGCGTCCGCCAATGAGTCGCGTGCCCGAGCCGCAGTTGTGCATGCGTTGCTCCGATCCCCGATTGCATGCGTCGCACCAGCGCCGTTCCTGCAGCGTCGCGCCGATGAGGGAGTCCACCAGGGCACCGATGGTGCCAGCGGCGATGACGAGGAGCACGTCGTCGGTGAGGTCGAGCGCTTTCGCCACGAACGCGATGAATGCGGCGCCGGCAACCAGTGCGATCGATCCGACAATGCTGATGCCGCCGGACGTGCCTGTCGGCACCGATCGCATCGTGAGCAGCGCGCGTGGCGTGCCGCCGTAGAGCGTGCCGATCTCCGTCGCCCAGGTGTCGGCCGTGGACGTCGCCAGTGCGCCGAGTGCCGCGAGCGACATCGTCACGGCGAATCTATCCTGTCCGAGTACGGAGAGAAGCAGGCTGGCGGCGAAGACGCCGCCGTTGGCGATGACCTGTGTTACGTCGCGCTCACCGCCTTTCGCGAGCACGCCGGACGTGAGCTGCTCCTTTCGGCGGCGACCGAAGCGTGAGAGCAGCGTGGAGACGGTGAAGTAGATGAGCAGGAGTGCGCCCCAGTACCAGCTCACGGCGATCGCAGCGGTTCCGATGACGAGTGCTGCGAGCGCGCCCGAGCGCGACAGCGAGCGGGCGCGTCGCGCGATGAATGCAATGGCTCCGGCGACGATCAGTCCCATCGCGGCGCGCTGGAGCATCATCGTAGCGAAGTGGGACAGCGGCATGGGCGTCTCTCCTGGCTCGTAGCGGCCTTCGCGAAGCTACTGGCGTCTCCACGGGCACGACAGGTATTGCTGCGCTGTGCAAGCCATTGAGCGGCCTCCCCGATCCCGTTAGCTTCACGGCTGCCTTCGCAGTTCCTGCCGCCCTGTCGTCCCGCGCTGTTCTATGCTCGCCACTGTAGACGCTCTACTTCCGCTCAGTCTTCTCGAAGCCGTCCGCGACGTTGACACTCCCGAGGGAGTGCTCGAGGCCGAATTCGTGGACGAGCTGCGCAACAAGCGGCTTGGTTTGAGCGACACCGTGTACATCCAGATCAAGCGCTACACGGAGGCGGTGCGTCGCAATCAGCGCACGGCGCAGGACGAGGCGATCGCGCTCGCGAAGCTCATTGGGCGTCGTCCGGATGCGGAAGCGGTGCTGCGCGCCGCGGGGCGTTTTCTGGCGCGTGAAGCGTACATGACGGTGTCGCCGGTGACGCGTGGTGTGCTCAAGCTGATGCCGTCGATGATCTCGCGTCCGCTCGCCTTCCGAAAGTTGCGCCGCATCTGTCAACGCTACCTGAACGGAAACGTGCGTCGAGTCGGGCAGTTCATTCTGCTCGAGGTACCGCGGTCAGTGACGCTTGGGGTCGCGCCTGGAAGCACTGGATGTGCGTTCTATGAGTCCACTGTGCGCGAATTGTTGCGGTTGCTCGTTGGCACGACCGGTTCTGTCGAGCACACGCGATGCGAGGGGCGTGGCGAAGGATCGTGCGAGTGGCGCGCTGATTGGCGCGGCGCGGATCGGCCGAGCTCTAATTGAATCGGTGACTGAACCATGCTGACGACAGAAACCCTTCCCGCAATTCAGCGCGCGCTCGCCGACGCGGAGCTCGACGGCTGGCTCCTCTTCGACTTTCAGGGAATCAACCCGGTCGTCGGCGGGATGCTCGGCCTCAAGGGAATGATCACGCGGCGCGTGTTCGTGTGGATTCCGCGTGACGGCGTGCCACACTCACTCGGACATGCGATCGAGCGTGGACCGTGGGAGCATTGGCCCACAGCGTGGGCGAAGACAGCCTACATCTCGTGGCGCAGTCTCGAGAGTGCGGTCAGCGAGATGGTGAGTGGCAAGCGTATCGCGATGGAATACTCTGCCGGCGACGCGGTGCCGTATCTCGATCGAGTGCCGGCGGGGGTGCTCGAGATGGTGCGCGCGGCGGGCGCGACGTCCATTGTGTCGAGCGGTGAGCTTGTGTCGAAGTTCTATGCAACATGGAGTGCTGCCGACATTGCATCGCATGTCCGTGCCGCCGAGCTGATCGCGCCGATCGCGAATGCAGCTTTCATGATTGCGGGTGAGAAGTCACGGACGTCGAAGCCGGCGACCGAGTACGAATTGATGATGTGGATGCAGGAGCGATTCGCGCGCGCTGGTCTGTCGGCGGATCACGGTCCGAATGTGAGTGCGGGCGCTAACGCGGCGAATCCGCATTACGAGCCGACGGCGGACAACCCGCGTCCAATTCGAGACGGCGAGGTGGTGCTGATCGATCTCTGGGCGCGTGAAGAGAATGGTGTGTGGGCGGATCAGACGTGGATGGCAACGCTGGGCCAGCCGTCGGCGCGCGCGCAGGAGATCTGGAATGCCATTCGCGATGCGCGCGATGCGGCGATCAATCTCGTCCAGCGAGAAGTAGCCGCCGGACGTCCGCTTCGCGGCGGAGACGTGGACGATGCGGCGCGCCGGGTGATCGTCGATCGCGGGCTGGGTGAATATTTCACGCACCGCACGGGACATTCGATCGATCCGCGATCGCTGCACGGATCGGGGCCGCATCTCGACAATCTGGAGACGAGAGAAGAACGGCTACTCATTCCTGGTGTTGGATTCTCGATTGAGCCCGGCGTGTACATCGCGGGAGAGATCGGAATGAGGACAGAGGTGAATGTCTACATCGAGCCAGGGAGAGCGGTCGTCACCCCTCGGCAGATCCAACGGGATCTCATCATCGTCTGACCGTCGCAGCGATCGCCGGCGTCGCCGATGGTCGCGCCGCCACGGCTAACGCGCGATCAACGTCCAGACACCGCCGTCCTCGAGGCCGAGCCGCCAGTAGGCGAGCCGGGTGACGTTGAGTGCGGCGACTTCGCGCTGCAACGCTTCGAGCTGCACGGCGTCGCTCACCCACAACTCCCACGGATCGCTGAGCGCGCGCACCGCATGGAGCGACATCGTCGCTGGATCGCGCTCGAGCGGAACGCCCGATTCTGCGGCGATCCTGCGCGCGTCGTCGTAGGAGATCGTGGTCGCCGGCGCATTGGGCCGCCACAGATATCCGTACAGCGGCAATGCGGCGACAATACGTCGCGCGCCACTCTCCGCCACGCGCAGTGCGAGCGTGCGTCGCACCCACTCCGGCTCTGCAACCGCTCCCGGCGGCGACGTCGCCCAATGCTCATCGTACAGCATGATCATGAGCAGATCGGCGCTCGAATCGAACAAACGCGCCGGATAGCCAACCGTGTCGCTCGCAGGCAACGCGACGGCAACGGGTCCAACACCGCGCGTGCGTGCAACGCTGGCCATCGTCGCGACGACAGCGCGAGTCAGTGCGGTGTCGGGACCCGTCATCCCCTCGAAGTCGATGACGACGCCGCGATACCCACCGCGAAGCATGCGATCGGCGATCGCTGCTGCGCTATTCTTCAGCGCGATCGAATCGAGTGCGAGACGCCGGATCAGTTCCGGATGGAAGCGGTCGACAACGAACGACGTCACGATCGCCATGCGTCGCACCGACGATGGAAACGTCGGCGACAGCGAGTCGCGAAACAGCGCGAGTGGCATGCCTGTAAGCGAATCGAGTGCGATCCAGTCGACGACGATGGCGTCGAGCGCAGCCGCGTGCGCACGTGCGCTCGCCGAACTGCGCGCGTCCCACGGTGCGTGGAAAGCCCATCGCTCCGGTGCGCTGCGCCCAACGACCGGCAGCGACGAACATGCCGCAGAAAATGCGAGCAGGATGTAGGCAGCCGCGCTGATGGGACGTCGCATCGAGCTCCTTCGTCGGAATCGGTGAGGCAGCACCATCGCGCACGTCAGGATGTTAGTCTCCTGCATGTTCGCGAGCGAGCTCGGCAGACTGCTGCTGAGCAAGCTCAGGCTGGATGGCTCGCGCCTTGCCTTTGTTGCAGGAACTACACTCAAACATTTCGACGAACGACGTGATCGCCGCAACAATCTTCGATATACAACTACGCCGCTCACTCACGCTCGGCGCGTTTGCAATTTTTCTCGGCGCGTGTCAGGGCGACGCTGCGGGCGACAAGCCTCGAACCGCAGCCGCGTCACCTGCAACGGCGAGCAAGACCGTTTCCGGCGGCGACGTCGTGATCGCTGCGCCGACGACGCCCTACACGGTGTCTCCCGTGAGCGCTGCGGGTTCCGTAACCGGAACCGTGACGCTCAAAGGCGCGCTCGACGTGTTGCCGCCGATCGAAACGGGAGCGGCGAGTACGGTGTGTGGTCCGAGCATGGCCGATGAATCCGTGCAGGTGCAAGGTGGTGGACTCGTCGGCGTCGTGGTGTGGCTCGACGGTGTGCGGAGCGGTAAATCGCCGGGGTTCGAGCGCCGAGTGGAACTGGAGAGCGATCACTGCAAGCTCGTCCCGCGCGTGCAGGCCGCGATGACTGGCAGCGCAGTGAACATCATCGGGCACGACGATGTGCGTCAGCATCTTCGCTTTGCGGCGGCAGGCGATTCAACGCCGCGAGCGATGATCCTGCTGGGCGGCGGCGAGCAGGTGATTCCAACGGAGCTGCCCTTCAAGGCGCCCGGGCTCGTCGCTGTGCGTGACGCCGAGCATCCGTGGACGCGCGCGTATGTCGCGGTGTTCGATCATCCGTACTTCGCCGTGACGGGCAACGGTGGGACGTTCACCATCGACGGTGTGCCGTCTGGCAAGTACAAGCTGAACGCGTGGCATGAGCGCACGGGCGTCGAGGTACAGGATGTCGACGTCTCGCCGAACGGCGTCACGAAGGTCGCGATCGTGCTCGCGGGAAGCGAAAAGCGCTGACGAGCAGGGCGCAGCGTGCGTTCAGTCTACTCGCGCCACCGAACGAGCAGGGCACCAACGCTATCGCTCATGGGGAATCGCTTCGCGAGGCCGGCGTCGAGATCGGCGCTGATTCCACGAGGGAATTCGCCGCGCGGAACGCGATTGACCAGAACGACATTTACGCCGTGTGTGTCGATCGCCTGCAGCACGCGCTCGGTGTGGCCGTCGGCGTCATCGAAGACGTCGTAGAGTGAGCGCGTTGGGTTCCTGAGTCCAGCGAGAAAATACATCTCAGGAGCGTCAGGGCCGGCCCACGCGTACTCGCCGCGCGAGTGCTTTTGCAGCAGCGAGATCACGCGATCGTACCCATCACGCTGAAACATCGGAATGTCGATCGCGCCACGCGCTGTCGTCATCCGTTCGGTCGGAGGGTAGGGCAGGTAGAGTGTGCCCATGCGTCCCATCGTCGTGCGGTTGATGCGGAGTACAGCAAATCCTGCATAGAACACGAGCACCATGACGGGAATCGCGCGCGGCATCGGTTGCATGTAGCACCACAACGCAACGACGGTGAGCAACACCAATGGCGCGACGTAACAAAAATAGAGCGGAGCGGAGTACGGCAGTTGAATCATGCTGCACATTACTGTGACGCAAAGGAGTAGCATCGTCTGCTCACGCAGCAGCGGTCGAACGACGTCAGCGGCGCGGGGCTTCGAGAGAACGATGATGCCGACGACCGTCAGGAGCGGCACAAGTCCGCGCACGCTGTACCACACCGATCGATAGAGCTCGGGCGTGGAACCGGTGCCGACGAGTAGCGTGAAGAGAACCAATGCGAGCACCGGAGCCTCCCACGCGCGCGCGGGTTGGCTCCTCCACTGCGCTCGCGCGACGAGCAGCGCGAGAGGGAGCGCACCGAGGAGTGTCCAGAGCGGAAGCATGCGGAACGACGCGATGGAGAAGCGCTTCGTCGGAAGCACGAAGACACCGTGTGCGAATGCGCCGAGTGCGCCGGAGCGCGCGTAGGGAATGAGGAAGAGGATGATCGGGAGGGCGGCGCCGACAAGAAATGGAAGAACCATTTTTGCGAGAGTCTCGAATCGCTCGCGGCCGTTCGTGGCCGAACGCATCCATTCGTTGCGCGCGAGCAATGCTGAGATCAATACTCCGGGCACCACGAAGTGCGCGACTTCCGGTGCATAGAGCTGACGACGCACAAGTGCAGCGAGGGCGGCGACGAAAATCAGCAGTCCAGCGCTGACGAAGAGCGCGTACACATTGCGAGGTCGCGCCGCCGGAGCCGACGCGTCGCGAGCGAGCCACCGCGCTTGCGCGTGGAAGACGAGAAAGAGCAATACGCCAGCGATGTAGAACAGGCCGACGACCTTGACGAGAAAGGAAAGTCCGCCGAGCAGGCCGGCGAGCATGAGCCAGCGCGCGCGTCCGTCGTCGATGTACCGGAAGAGCGCAGCGACGCCGAAGGTCGCGAGAAAGAGATTGTACCACGACGGCATTGCCGCCACGTAGTTGGGCAGCGACCACACCACAGCAAGCAGCGTGATCGCTCCCGCTGAAACAGGCCGCACGAAACGCGACGCGATGGCGAAGACCGCGGGCACCCACGCGACAAACACCGCGAAGACCGCCAGGCGCAGCGACCAGAGCGTCATCCCGAACAACCGAAACGCGCCAGCGTGAAAGAACGCCAGCGCGCCAGTGTACACGTCCTCGAAGTCCCGATGCGGAAGCTCGCCCTGCATCACACGCTCGGCGCTTTGTGCAAGCGCGCCGTCGTCGGGCGGAAGCCATCCTCTGCGAAGATGCCACGCGACGTAGAACGCACTCACGAGCAGGACGACCAGGAGAACGAGTCGCTCACGCGCCTTGTCAGTCATTGGCGTCGCTCGTGAGCGTGTCATTGAGAGCTCAGCAGCGTCAGTCGCGCAGCTCGGCGCGATAGAGTCGCGAGTAGACTCCTGTGCCAGTCACGAGGGCGTCGTGCGTTCCTTCCTCCACGATGCGTCCGTGCTCGAGCACCAGCACACGGTCCGCGCGTCGCACCGTACGCAACCGGTGCGCGATGATCAGCGTCGTGCGTCCCTTGAGCAACTCCTCCATCGCTTCTTCGACGAGCCGCTCGCTCTCGTTGTCGAGACTCGATGTCGCTTCGTCGAGCACGACGACCACGGGATCCTTGAGGAAGACGCGCGCGATGGCGATGCGCTGACGCTGACCACCTGAGAGCTTTACGCCGCGTTCGCCGACTTTCGTCTCGAGTCCACTTGGCAGCCGGTCGATGAACTCGAGTGCATGCGCAGCCTTGGCTGCGCTGATCACATCGTCCAGGCTGGCATCGGGCCGCGCGTACGCGATGTTCTCGCGCACCGTACCGCTGAACAGCGCGGGTTCCTGCGGCACGAGGCCGATCGCGCCGCGGAGATCGGCGAAGGAGAGCTCACGAATGTCCACGCCGTCGAGCGTGATGCGTCCGCCGGTGACGTCCCAGAAACGCGGAATCAACGACGCAATCGTTGTCTTGCCAGCACCGCTCGGTCCTACCAGTGCGACGACTTCACCCGGTTTGATCGCGAGCGAAACGTCGCTCAGCACTTCAGGGAGATCTGGTGAGTAGTGAAAGCTCACACTCTCGAGCGACACCGCACCACGCATCGGCTTCGGCAACGGTGTCGCAGGCGCCGGCTCGGGAACGGTCGGGCGCATCTCGAGCATCTCGAACACGCGTTGTGCCGCGCCGATGGCTTCCTGATAGCTGCCGAACAGCGATGCGAGTGAGCCAACGGCTGCCGCGACCGTGATCGCGTACAGCAGAAACCCCACGAGCGCACCGGGCGTGAGCGCGCCCTCGAGCACGAGACGCCCACCCTGCCAGAGCACGGCAACGACGCCGGCGAACGCCACGAATCCCACGACACCAAACAGCGTCGCACGCGCGAGCGCACGCGCGATCGCTGCGCGCACGAC
>JBDUCR010000290.1:0-10976 GCA_040003345.1 bacterium | reverse complement strand
CCGCGCAGGAGAACTTCGACAAGACGATGTCGAAGGTGAACGACTGGATCGTGGAAGGTATCGAGAAGGGCGCGCAGAGCTCCATCATTACGCTCGGCTGACCGCGTGACGAGCGGTGCGGGAGGGCGGTTGATCGTCTTCGAGGGCGGCGAGGGATCCGGCAAGACCACGCAGCTCCGCCGCCTTTCCGCCGCGTTGGAGCGGAACAGCGTCTCGCACGTCACCCTTCGCGAGCCCGGCGGTACGCCACTCGGCACGGAGGTGCGACGCCTGTTGCTCGATCGAGCGTCGGACATCGATCCGCGCGCCGAGGCGTTGCTGTTCATGGCGTCGCGTGCGCAGTTGGTGCAGCGGGAGATTCGTCCCGCGCTCGAGCGCGGTGACGTCGTGCTGCTCGATCGCTTTTTTCTGTCCACGTACGCGTATCAGATCGCCGGTCATGGCTTGTCTGAACAGGACGTGCGGAGCGCGAACCGCTTCGCGACGGGAGGACTCGTGCCCGACGCGACGATTCTTCTTACATTTCCCGTAGTTCAAGGATTGGCGCGGGCGGCCCATCGGGCCACGGCGCATGATCGAATGGAGGCGATGGGCGAGTCTTTTCATCAGCGCGTCGCGATTGCGCTCGCCACGTTCGCAGAGCCAGCGTGGCAGGCATCGCACCCGGAATGCGGACCGATCGTCGCGGTTGACGCCGAGGGGTCCGAAGACGACGTCGCGGTGAGAGTGCTTTCGGTGTTGAAGTCGTCATGGCCTGGTTCTTTCTAGAGTGGTGTTGACCAGTTCGCAGTCTCAGGGAGCGTCATGAAGAACAGGTCCATCGCCGCCGCCGCCGTTCTCTCCAGCGCACTCGTCACTGGCGGCTGGCTCATGGAGCGAGGCTCGAAAGGTGCCGGCAAGGATCTGGCGTCGCGCGCGCATCTGTTCGATGAAGTGCTGCAGCACCTGCGTCGGGATTATGTGGACACGCTCGCCGACTCGACGCTGTACCGCCACGCGATCGATGGCGCGCTCCGCGAGCTTCGCGATCCACACACCGTTTTTCTCTCGCCGCAGCGCTTGAGCCGTCTCGAGGAAAGTACGAGCGGGCAGTACGCTGGCGTGGGCATTCAGATGGACGTCGGTGACAGCGGCATCACGGTGATTGGAACGCTGCCCGCTGCGCCGGCGGAGCAGGCGGGAATCTTGACCGGCGATCGCATCATCTCGATCGACGGCAAGACGACGCAGGCTGTCACGTCGGAAGAGGCGCTCAAGTCGCTTCGTGGCCCGGCCGGCACGTCGGTGAAGCTCATCGTCGAGCGATCGGGAATGTCGGAACACATGCCGTTCACGCTCGTGCGCCGCACCATCGACGTGAACCCGGTGCGACACGCGCTGCTGCTTCGCGATGGCATCGGCTACGTCGACCTCACGGTCTTCAGCACGGCCGCGGCCGCCGATCTGGCGCACGCGATCGACTCTTTACGCGCGGCGGGTGCGCATTCGCTCGTCCTCGATTTGCGCGGCGATCCTGGCGGCCTGCTCGGTCAGGGCGTCGACGTCGCCGACCTGTTTCTCGATGCGGGACAGTCCATCGTTTCCACGCGCGGTCGCGCTGCTGACGAGACGCGTGGATTCGCGGATCACGCGGCGCAACGCTGGGCCGACATGCCGCTCGTCGTGCTCACGGACAGCTCGTCGGCATCGGCGAGCGAGATTGTCGCCGGTGCGCTGCAGGATCACGATCGCGCGGTCGTCGTCGGCACGGCGACGTACGGCAAGGGCAGCGCGCAGCGCGTCTTCAAGCTCGACGATGGCGCCGTCAAGGTGACGACCGCGCTCTGGTACACGCCGAGTGGACGAAGCATCAATCGTCCGCGACGTCCGGTGACGGACGACGAGGACAGCGATCCGGCGCCGACGGCGGACACCGTCGTCAAGCGTCCGAAGTTCAAGACTGACGCGGGCCGTATGGTGCTCGGTGGCGGCGGCATCGTACCGGACGTCGAAGTGGCGAAGCGCGCCATGACTCCCGGGGAGAAGGCGCTGCAGACTGCCGTGGGTGCCAACGCGCCGCACTTCCGCGATGTCATCGTGCAGTACGCGCTTTCGATCAAGAAGTCACGCGCGATGAAAGACACGAATTTCGCGGTCACGCCGTCGATGCGCGATGAGCTGTATCGCCAGCTGCAGACACGCAATGTGAAGGTGAGCCGCACCGTGTACGACTCGGCGTCGACGCTCGTCGATCGCGCCCTCTCGTCACAGATCGCGCGCTACGTGTTCGGCACGCAAGTCGAGTTTCTGCGGAACCTGCAGGATGATCCTGCGATGACGCGGGCCATTGCGCTGCTGCGTGGCGCGATGTCGCAGAAGGAACTGCTCGCGCGCGTCGGCAGCTGAGCGCGACACCTCCCCGCTAGGCGACCCGTTCGGTCGAGTGCTCGATGTTGCGCAGTGTGACGGTGAGGAACGTCCAGAGCAGCTGCGGATCGAACGCGGCGCCTGCATCGGCACGCATGAGTGCGACGGCGTCGGCAACTGAATATGCGTGGCGATACGCGCGTGAGCTCGTGAGCGCGTCGAACACGTCAGCAATGCAGAGGATGCGCGCTGCGAGCGGGATCTGCTCACCGGCAAGACGATCGGGATATCCCTGGCCATCCCAGCGTTCGTGGTGGTGACGAAGCATCGGCTTGATGTCCCACGGAAAGCTCACACCTGACACCAGCGCTTCGCCGCTCGCAGGATGTTCGCGCATGAGGGCGAGCTCCTCGTCGTTCAGCGCGCCGCGCTTGTTGAGCACAGTGGCGGGGATGGTGATCTTGCCGACGTCGTGCAGCAGGGCTCCCATGCGGAACCAGAGCAGGATGCTATCGTCGATGCCGGCATCGTGCGCGAGCGCGCAGGCGTAGTGCGCGACCCGCTCGCAATGACCTTGCGTGTACCGGTCGACACTTTCGATCGATGACCCCCACGTCTCGACGATTGCGAGAAACTCCGCCTCGAGTCCACGGACACGCTTATCGAGATCGACGATCTCACTCGTTGCCGTGAGATTCGAGAACAGTGCATAGGCTTCGTTGAGCGCCTGCAGCGTCTCGCGTCCTCGATTCGTGGCGTGATACACGCTCGCGAGCTCACGATACGTTTCCGCGAGAAGCAGCTGGTCGCGGCGACGCTGTGCGTGACGGAGAGCATTGTTGAAGCAGCGCTCGGCTTCCACGTAGTCGCCCATCGAGCGCGCGACGACTCCAAGGTGCTTATGCGTCTCTCCGATCCACTGTGCGTCCTCACTCGGTCCGAGTGCGAGTAGCCGCCGCGCAATGCGTCGTGCCTTCCGATAGCGTCCACGGCCGATGTAGAGCTCGACGCGATTCGCCTCGGCGCGCAACCGCGCCGTCATATCGCCACTCTCGGTGGCGACGCGCACTGCGTCGGCGAAGGAGTGCTCTGCGGCGCGCCAATCACGAAGATCGGTGTACAGCATGCCGAGATTGTTCAGCACCTGCGTGACGGCGCGCTCCATTCCCAGCGCGCGATATCCATGCAGGCTTGCGAGATATCGCCGCCGCGCTTCCGGGAGATCGCCGCGAATGTTCGCGATGGTTCCGAGATTTTGCTCGACCATCGCGACGAGCGCATCGGCGCCGACGCGCGACGCCTGCGCGCGCGCGCGTACGTACAGCAACTCGGCGCGCGCGACGTCGCCTGCCTGCTGCGCGGCGATCGCGCGAAGATTCGTTGCATGAGCGACTCCCACCGGATCGTGGTGCGCGAGCGCGGACGCTTCGGCGGCCTCGAGACAATCGCTCGCCGCATCGAAGTCCGCTTGCTCGACAAAGCACCGCGCGATGCGTCGGAGGAGTAGCGGTGCGAGCGAGTCAGAGGCGTCGTGCACGCGGATTCGGAGCGCGCGCTCATACAGCGTGCGCGCATCGGCGAATCGCCCCGTTCCTTCGAGCGCTTCCGCCTCGACGATCAGGCCACTCGCCTGCATGACGTGCGTCATGAGCTGGCAAGCAGGCTGCGTCGCGTGAGCCCGCTCTCACGCATCTTGCGCGAGAGTGTCGGACGCGAGATGCCGAGTATGCGCGCGGCAGCACTGAGGTTGCCGGCAGTGAGCAGCATCGTAAGGCGGATTACTTCCTGTTCCACTTCAGCCAACGTCTTGCCTTCTTTCGGAATTGAGATGCGTCCCGCCTCGAGCGCGCCCAGTGTCGACGCCGACACGAGCTCACGTCGCTGAATGCGAACATCAGCGCGACGAATCATGTTGCCGCTCGCGAACAGCGTCGCGCGCTCCATTACATTCTTGAGCTCGCGAATGTTCCCGGGCCAACCATGCGCCAGCAGCACTTCCGCGGCTGAGCCATCGATGTGCTTTGGCGCATCGCCGCGCCGCGCGGAGATCTCCGTCATGAAGTGTTCGGCCAGCGGAACGATGTCGGCTACGCGGTCACGCAACGCCGGCAGATCGAGGCGGACGACGTTGAGCCGGTAATAGAGATCCTCGCGAAAGTGCCGCGTCTCCACGGCCGCCTCGAGCGAGACGTTCGTACCCGCCACGATGCGACATAACACCGGGCGCTCGACGGTGCCGCCGACGCGGCGGACCGTACGATTCTCGAGCATGCGGAGCAGCTTGGGCTGCAGTGCGAGTGGCAGCTCACCGACCTCGTCGAGAAAGAGCGTGCCCGCGCCCGCGCTCTCGATGAGACCTGGACGCGCTTCATGCGCGTCGGTGTAGGCACCACGCTCGTGCCCGAACAGCTCGGCTTCGAGCAACGTCTCGGGAATCGCTGCGCAGTTGATCGCGACGAACGGCGCACCGGCAGCGCAGCCGTGGTAGTGAATGCCACGCGCGAACAATTCCTTTCCCGTTCCCGTTTCTCCGCCGATGAGTACCGTCGTGCCGCGCGACGCCGAGACTTTGAGGGCGATCTCTACGGCCTCGATGAGGCGCGGGCTCTTTCCCACGAGCCCGAAGCTCGAGAGCAGCAACGACAGCGCATCTGCGTCCGCGTGTTCAGCTATTTGCGGAAGTGCGTGTGTCACGGGCTGCGGAGCACGAGGAACGGCGGGGGCCCAGCCCTCGTCCGGCAGGACTCGGGCTGAACTGGGACCGTTAGTTTAGCAGGCTGAGGCAGGCTGAGGCGTGATCCATGTCACGTCTGGCTCCTAATCCGCGAAATGACTCGCGGGACTGCCTCAGAACGGACCTGGCGCGGTCGCGCTCCCCCCGCGCGTCGGCGACATCGGCGATTACGCGCAGCACTTCTGCGACGAGCAGCGCATCGTCCGCCTTTTCGGCGAGATCGCGTGCCCGGCGGAGTGTCGCATCTGCAGCGTCCAGCAATCCCTGCTGCTGCTCGATCTGCGCGCGCAACTTGAACGCCTCGGCGGATTGCAGTGAGTCGCCGCGCTCTGCCGCGAGCGTGAGCACGCGCGCAATACGTTGGTCAGCGCTCGCAACGTCGCCAAGTCCGAGACGGTGGTGGGCGATGTTGAGCTCGATGAGCCCCTGCATGCGCTTGTCGCCGCGACAGTCCGCGAGTGCGAGTCCGCGCGCGAACGCCTTGTCCGCGTCGTCCACACGATTCTCCGCGGAGTGCAGCATCCCGATGTTGTTCAGAACCCAGGAAGTCGCCTCGTCGTTGTTGGCTGCTTCGAAACTCACCAGACTCTCCGTGTATCGCGCCAGCGCGACGTGATGGTCGCCCTGTATGTTCGCGAGCACGCCGCGGTTCTGGCCGATCATCCCGCTGAGCTGCTGCTCTCCGGCACGCGTCGCGTAGATCGCGGCCTCGCTGTAGAAGCCTGCGGCGCGCTCGAGATCACCACGTCGCTGTGCGATGATGCCAAGGCAATTGAGTGCGTGCGCGCGCGAAAGAGTCGCGTCGCAAGCGATCGCGATTTCGAGACTGCGCTCATAGTGCTGTTGCGCGAGATACGTCTCACCGCGGTCGCGGTGGGTGGTACCCTTCCAGCGGAACAGATCGGCCAGAAGTGCGTCGTACGGTCCCGCCTCGATCATGGCGATGGCGCGCTCGTAGAGTACGAGCGCCTCGTGCGGGTTTCCGCTCACGTCAGCTGCGCGCGCCTTTGACGCAATGTCGCGCGCGTCGGTCAGGCGTGACGAGAGCCTGAAGAGAGGTGTGGTCATCGTGACTCCAAGACTTGGGGGAAGGTTGGAGTCGTGCTACATCCGTCCTGACGCGAGTGCGTAACCGGAGAAATGATTCGTGTAGAATTTCGCGCTCGAGGAAGTGACCTTGGCGATCGGAAGGCCGCTGTCGGAATCTGACACATCGAAGACCTGCGCGAAGGTGCCTACGCCGTCTAAGTCAACGTCAGTGTCGATACCGTTCGCGAGGTACCCGCCGACGAGCGCAGCCTGAATGAGGTGGTTGTTATGTGCGTTCGTCAGCTTGAGATCCTGCTCGACCTTGATGCTCGAGTTGAACTGCAGGCCGTGCGGAAGGAAGTTGTACGTGAGGAGATCGCCTGCCGGAGCCACGATGCAGATATTCGTCGACGCTGAGACAGCGCCCTGATCGAATGTCACTTTGAGTCCGGACTTCTTGAGCGAGATAGTCGCGCCGTGCAAGGGACTAACGACGGCGCACGCAGTTTCGTCAGCGGTAAGCTTGCTCGTGCGTCGTACGATCACCGCGCGTGCGACTGGCGCCAAGCCCATGTCTCCCAATTTTCCGTGGTCGAGAGAGGCTCCCTGTGGCGTGATGGAGCTGCTCGGTGCAGAGACGAGCGAGGAGTCGGAGCAGGATGCCGACAGCACCACGAGCAGCATGGTGGTGACGACAGCGGGTCGCGGCGAGGGACGACGGATCATAACGATTCTCCAGGCGGGATTAGGATCGACTCTGTCGCTTTACACGCAGATCGCCCGTGCGGTGTCGCCCTCCATCAAGGCAGAGGATATGCCACATGTAACGTGTTGGTGTTGAGCGACTTGGCGAATTGCGTCGCGTGCAAGTGTCGGAACACGCCGTCGCACTGTGGAACGAAACGTTCCAGTCTTCGCGTGCGGTGGTGGGAGCGGAGTCAGCTACACGCGTGGTGTAAACATTGCCCCGTGTCGAAGGACAACTCAACGCTGGAGAAGTCGAGATGTCTGATCGCAACAAGACGCACAACGGACGCGACGTCGATGGGCACCTGAGGGTTCGCAAGGCCGACGTCGATGATCTGGTCGCAGATCCCGACGGCGCGGCGCATCTTCGTGACGACATACGATTGGGCGGTGCGGTCGAAGACACGGGCCCACAGGCAGGGTCGCGAGGCGCGCACATTGGCGATCTCGTCAAGGAAAACCGCGATAACGTAAAGCGCAGTACGAAGAGCTAACCGAGCGCCTTCACCAATTTCTTCGGAGCGATGAGTCTGAACGAATCGGTGAGAAGTTCGGCGAGCTCCTCCCAGTCGACGTCGCCGTCGAGATAGATGCCGACCCATCCGCTGGGACCCACGTAAGGCGGCACGAAGAACTTCTTCGGAGCGTGGCGAATCATGAGCTCCTGATTCCCTGGTGCAGCTTTGCACCACACGCTCGCTCGGCCGTCGCCGTGGTGGTTGTTGGCCGAGGCGTACATCGCGAAGATCTTGTTGCGGACGCGGAAGGTCGGCTCGCCCCACGCCTCGACTTCGTGCGCTTCGGGGAGGGCGAGGCAGAGTTTGCGGAGACGAGTGAGTGGGCGTGGGGGCATGACCGAAGTCTGCCCCCATGCCGCCAGTCAGCGCAATCCGGCAGCGTCCGCGATTCGATCTGCGATGTTGTCGAGCTTGTCGAGCGCGCGATTCACCATTGCGATCCAATCGCTCTTCGCCGCTGGGAGCAGAGCTCTGGGCGGTCGACGGAACGGTGGCTCCCCCGTCGCGACGGCAGTGGGCGGCACGTTTGGCGGCGGAATCAGCGCGCCGTCATTCTGTGGTTGTGGCAGGGACTCGTCCATGTGCGCGACTCCGCAATGAAATTGCAGATGTCCTTACGGGAGCGCATCGGCAATGGTGTCATCTGTGGCGAGCGCAACTGCGATCTCAAGCTGTCGTGCGAACGGAATATTCCGACGGTGACTCCGGTCTGCATTCCGGACCCTTCACCGAGCGAAACAATGACTCAACAGGATGACAACGACACCCCGGCTGGTGATGTCGATCGCCGAGGTTTTCTCAGGTGCATGTCGTGGGTCGGCACGGGCATGCTCTGGACCATGAGCGGCGGCGTGCCGAAGTCTTCGCTTCTCGGCGCACAATCGCCAAAGGCAAGCGATCTGTTCTTCGTGCAGATCAGCGACAGTCACATCGGTTTCGACAAGGCGGCAAATGCCGACGTCACCGCGACGATGCGCGCGGCGATCGACAAGATCAACAAGCTGCCGACACAACCTTCGTTCCTCTTGCATACCGGGGACATCACGCAGCTCGCGAAGCCATCGGAGTTCGACACGGCTGATCAGGTGTTGAAGGACGCGCGCGCGAAGGACGTGTTTTTCGTGCCGGGAGAGCATGACGTCGCCACCGACAATGGCGCATCGTATCTCGAGCGCTATGGACGCAACTCGCGTCAGCGCTCTCCGGGTAAAGGCTGGTACAGCTTCGATCACAGCGGGGTGCACTTCATCGGCCTGGTCAACGTGCTCGATCTCAAGGCCGGCGGACTCGGCTCGCTCGGCGCCGAGCAGCTCGAGTGGCTCGAGAAGGATGTGAAGCGATTGACGAGCAGTACGCCGATTGTCGTCTTCGCGCACGTGCCGCTGTGGACGGTGTATCCGAAATGGGGCTGGGGAACGGACGACGGTGCTCGTGCGTTGGCCTATCTCAAGAAGTTCGGCTCGGTGACGGTGTTGAACGGACACATTCATCAAACCATGCAAAAGGTGGAGGGCAACGTCGCATTTCATACCGCGATGTCCACCGCGTTTCCGCAGCCTCGTCCTGGCACGGCGCCCGCGCCCGGACCGCTCGTGGTACCCGCCGGCCAGCTGCGCGACGTGCTCGGCATTACACAGGTTCGCTATCTGGCGCATCACGCGCATCTCGCGCTGGTTGACGACACGTTGTCCGGCAACGCTCCCGGTGACGCACTTGCAGCAGGTGAAGCGACGGCTCGCGGTACCGCGGGCGAGAAGGCGAAGGACATGTCTCCCGCGGGCGCGGGCGAGATCGGCATCGACAACTTCGCGTTCAGCCCGAAGACGATCACTGTCGCCGCGGGGCATCCGGTCACGTGGATCAACCACGACGATGTGCCGCATCGCATCCAGAGCGCGGACGGAAAATTCGCGCCGTCAAAGGTGCTCGACACCAAGGGAACATTCGCGACCACCTTGTCGAAAGCCGGCGAGTATCCGTATTTCTGCTCACTGCATCCGACGATGACTGGTCGGATCACTGTGCGGTGACCGCGGCATCGACGCCGGCGAGGAGTGCAATTTTTTTGGCTGACGACAGCACATCGGATGGAACGCGTTTTTCTCGGGTCGTCCTGCCGCATCTGGACGCCGCGTACACGCTCGCGCGCTATCTCACGCGGGATTCTGCGGACGCGGACGATGTTCTGCAGGAGACAGTGCTTCGCGCCCTGCGCTATTTCCACACGTTGCGCCACGACGCGGATGCGCGCGCGTGGCTGCTCGCGATTGCGCGCAGGGAATGTTACGGCTTTCGCGACCGCCGTCGTGCACGCATGGAGACGGTGACGTTCGACGAAGCGCCGCCGTTGCGCCTCGTCGATCCGGCCGACTCGCCAGAGGCGGCCGCGCATCGCAGTTTGCTGCATGCGCGTGTCACCGCGGCGATCGAGGAGCTTCCGGAGCGTCTTCGCGAGACGCTGATTCTCCGCGAGTTGCAGCAATGTACGTACGACGAAATTGCGATGATCACGGAAGTCCCCCTCGGCACGGTGATGTCACGTCTCTCCCGCGCGCGCACGCGGCTCGCTGACAGTCTTCGTGGTACCATCGACGCCGGAGAGCTGGCATGACGGACGATTTTGGCGCACTGATTCGCGAGTCGCTGCCGAGCCACAAAGCGCCCGATGCACTGCGAGCGTGGGCGCATGAACAGGCGCAGTTGGCTGAAGGGTTTCCGTCGGCGCCGACGGTTACCTCGGTGACGAGCGTCCCTCGTCGTCGCGGCACGGCGTGGTTTACGCGACGTGGGCTGTACGCTGCTGGCCTGGTGGCAGCAGCGTTACTTGGATGGAGTGCAGCGCGCGTTCGCGTCGAGGCGCCCGATGCGCGCGGCCGCGATGTGCTCATCGCGCAGCTGGTCGATACGCATGTGCGCTCGCTGATGCTCAATCATCTCACCGACGTGCAGTCAACCGATCAGCACACCGTGAAGCCGTGGTTCGCCGGCAAGACGGACGTCGCGCCGCGCGTGGTTGAACTTGCGTCGTCCGGCTTTCCGCTCCTCGGTGGCCGGCTCGACTACGTGCAGGGCCATACGACCGCGACGCTGGTGTACGGGCGGAGGCGACACATCGTGAACCTCTTCATCTGGCCGGATGCGAACGCAGAGGCTCTCGCCCACGGGACGTATCACGGCTACGCGCTGTTGCACTGGTCGGCGGGAGGGACAAGCTACTGGGCGGTTTCTGATGCAGCGCCCTCGGAGCTCGACGCGTTTCAGCATGCGTATCAGTCGGCTCCGTGAGTAAGCTCTGGAACGAAGTCAGAACTCCGCTGATGTCACATGTCCGCCGTCTGCTTCTGATTTCCCATCGCCGCCGGCGCCCGGCTCAGGCGCGTATGGCTCAGCGTGGCCGCTGATCTCCGATCTCCGATATCCGATATCCGTGATCCGTGATCCGAAAGGAGCTTCGATATCCAATCAGCAGTCGCGACCTTAGCGCGAAACCACGCGCACACCCGGCGGCGGAGTGAACACGAACGCATTCGCATCAACGGGCACGTTCGTCTTGAACGACGTCAGTCGCACCTTGCGCTGTACGCCACTCTGATCGGTGACCT
>JBDUCR010000219.1:0-3258 GCA_040003345.1 bacterium | reverse complement strand
AGGCTCCGTGCCGAACCAGCCATATCCGCTTCGCCGATCAGTGAGCTTGTTCCAGTCGTACAGCTTTATCGCATCACGGTTCGCGAAGATGGGTTTGTCGGTGCTGACTTCTGTCAGCCGCGGCCAGATTGTCGCGCCGTTCGGTTCTGCGCGGAGCGTGTAACTTTCATAGCGAAACCCGTTGATCGCGTGCGCGCGAAACCACTGCGCGGCAGCATCCACGGCGGCGATGACGTGATCATCCGGAGCAGGCAGCGACATCAGGTACATCATGATCGCTGCGCTCTCGCGTCCCGCGAGTCCGGCGAGCTCGTACTTTCGCGCTGGCACGATCTCGAGCGAGATCGGATCGTGTTGTTGTCCCCACACGGTGCGCTTGCCTTTCACCACGACCTGCGTTTCGAGAAGGCACTGCACGCCACGATGAGCGCTCGATGCAGCGCGCTCTCGTTCAGAGGGCGTCGCTGCAGCAACTCGTCCAGCGGCGACATCGTCGAGAGTCGTCAGGACGAGAACCGTGGCGTCGTCATTGAATGTGATGGCGTCGTGATAGCCGCCTTCGAGAGGAAAGCTCTGCGGCCAGCAGCCGTTGGGTTGCTGGGCGGACAGCAGATACTCGATGCCGCGATGATACGCCGCGGGGAATCGCGGATCCGCGTTCCGTGTCATCACACGCGCGAGAAATCTCAGCTGACCCGTTGTCGACCCATTGTCGAGTGTCGGGATGTAGTGCCAGTCCGGCGTCTCCGAGTAGTAGCTCATTCCCGGCGTGCGCGGACTCGTCATGTCGGTGCGCTTAGACCATCCACCAGACGGCGTCTGAAAGCTGAGCACCGCATATGCCATCAGCGGGATGCTGTCACTGCTGAACCACTCGTCACTGCGATTGAAGTACTGAAAATCCGGCGCCTTGTACGGCGCCTTTCCCATCAGTGTGCGTCCGACAGCTTGAAGTTCTGCGTTCATCGACGCGGTATCCCTGTCGTGCAGACGACGCGACGCTCTGACGTACGCCGTCCACGCCCCACGCTCGGCGACCGGCAGCGTGGAGATTCGCTGATCGGTCACCAGCGCTGGACCGACATCTTCCGGTGCGGTCGTCGCCTGCGCTGACGCGCTGATCGCGCTGCTGGCGGTCGCGACAAATGCGATGGCACACAGCATCGTCCGCGACTGCCTCACGATCACGCGTTCTCTCCGTCGAGCCGAGCGGGCTCGAGACGTGGAGCGAGCAGGTGGATGAAGCAGAGCGCAACGACGTAGATCAACCCGCAGAAAATGAAGATGAGGCGATATGCGTTCGGATCCTTGTCGAGCATGTAGCCGACTACGCGCTGGAAGATGACGCCGCCCATTGCACCGGCGAATCCGCCAAAGCCGACCACCGATGCAACCGCACGACGCGGGAACATGTCACTCGCTGTCGTGAACATGTTCGCCGACCACCATTGATGCGCCGCCGCTGCGAGACTCACCAACGCAACCGCCGACCACATGCTCGACACGCGCGGCGCGAACATCGTCGGAACAATCAGCAGCGCGGCGATGAGCATCGTGAGCTTGCGCGCGCGATTGAGCGACATACCAGTCTTCATCATCGCGCCCGACAGCCAACCGCCGCCCACAGAGCCCACGTCAGCGACGAGATAGATCACCAACAGCGGGAGCGTGAGCGAGCCGAGCTTCACGCCAAAGCTCGCGTCGAGAAACTTTGGGAGCCAGAAGAGGTAGAACCACCAAACGGGATCCGTGAGGAACTTTCCAACGACGAATGCCCACGCCTGACGGTGACGCAGTACCTCGAGCCAGCTCACTTGCGTTACAACTGAATCCTGATCGCTGCGAATGTACGTGAGCTCCGCGGCACTCAGTCTCTTCTGACGATCGGGCGATTCGTAGATGGTCAGCCACAGGACGAGCCACAGAAAACCGAGTGCGCCAGTGCCGATGAACGCCCATCGCCATCCGTAGTTCAGCGTGATGAGCGGAACGGCCCACGCTGCGAGCAGCGCGCCGACGTTTGTACCGGCATTGAAGATCCCGGTCGCGAATGCGCGCTCGCGTCGCGGAAACCATTCGGCCGTGGTCTTGATCGCCGCGGGGAAATTGCCCGACTCGCCAAGTCCAAGTGCGGCGCGCGCGTAAGAGAACCCAGTCGCCGTCGTCGCGAGTGCGTGCGACATTGCGGCGAGACTCCACGCGACAATCGCCGCAGCGTAACCGCGCTTGACGCCGACGCGATCCATCAGACGACCGGCACCGAGAAATCCGATTGCGTACGCGAAGCTGAACCACGACGTCATCGCGCCGTAGTCGGTCTCTGTCCACCCGAGCTCGCGCGTGAGCGTCGGCGCCAGAATACCGAGCACCTGACGATCGACGTAGTTGATGGTCGTCGCGAAGAAGATCAGACCACAGATCGTCCATCGATAACCGAATCCGGGCGGAGCCACACTCTCCACTCGGTCCGCGCTGTCCACCGTGCCGATATCCTGAACTGCCATGCGTTACCTCGGTGTGTGGAGCCTCTTACCGAATGACCCGCGCGCCTTTGCCCTTCATCGCTGCTTCGACTTCCTCCACACGCACCATCGACGTATCACCGGGCGTGGTCATCGCGAGCGCGCCATGCGCCGCGCCGTACTCGACCGCTGCCTGTGCGCCCTTGCCCTCGAGAAATCCGTACGCGAGCCCAGACGCGAAGCCATCCCCGCCACCAACACGATCATAGATCTCGAGATTCTCGCGCTTCATCGACTGATAGAGCTCGCCCTCGTAATAGAGGATCGCGCTCCAGTCGTTCAGCGACGCAGTCGTCGCCTTGCGCAGCGTGGTCGCCGCAACCTTGAAGTTCGGAAACTCACCCACCGCACACTGAATCATCTTCTTGAAGCTCTCGGTCTCGATGTTGGTCAGATGCTCGTCGGCACCTTCGACGTCGAAGCCGAGACACGCGGTAAAATCCTCTTCATTGCCGATCATCACGTCGACGTACTTCGCAATGTTGCGATTGACCTTCTGCGCGCCTTCCTTGCCGCCCTGACTCCTCCAGAGCGACGCACGATAATTGAGGTCGTACGCGACCACCGTCCCATACTTCTTCGCCACTTCCACCGCCTCGATCACCGCCTCTGCCGTGTTCGATGCGAGCGCGGCGAAGATTCCGCCGGTGTGAAACCAGCGAACGCCCTCTTCGCCAAAGATCTTCTCCCAGTTCACTTCGCCGGGCTTGATCTGCGATGCTGCCGAGTGCCCGCG
>JBDUCR010000182.1:0-3267 GCA_040003345.1 bacterium | reverse complement strand
GTTGCGCGCGAGAGTCCTGCTACATCGGCCGCCGAACCTGATTCAGACGCTGACCCAACCGTTGGAGTGCAACCTCCAGCTCCATCGCTTCGAGCTTCGCCTTCATCACGTCCAGTTCACCCGTAACGCCAGCGCTTCGCGCCTTCTCCACATCCCCGACGCGCTGGCGAGCGAGATCGAGTGAGCGCGACGTGACGTTCATGTCCTGCCGAACCTCGGTGAGCTCGAGGCGCCGCATCAGCTGGTCGACGGGCGTTCCTTTCTCCAGAAATTCGCGGCGCAGCGCCAGCCGGTCGATCAACACCATCATGTCGCGCTGCGTCTTCAACACGGCAAGGTCAGCGTCAACCCCGGCCAGCTTGTCCGCAACTCCGGCACGCACTCGCCTCATCATCTCATCCCGCGTCCGTTCGGCGGCCTGCATCTGCGCCTGTGCCGTCATCAGCTGAAGCTGAATGCGGTCCTTCACGAAGTCGCGCCCGTTCACGGTGGGCGCGTTGAGATCATCGCGCGGCGCGCTTGCGGTGGCCTTGATCTCATCGATGTTGAACGCAACCCGTCCGAGCTGCGACTCCATCGTTTGCACCTCCGCCTCCGCGCTTGCCAACGATTCAGATGATCGCGCGCCGACGCTTACCAGCTTCTTCCCCTCGCCGAGCCGAGCCTGCGCCAATCTGAGTCGAACGGATGCAAGCATGGCGTCGGCCTGCGCGGCGGAGAGGAGTGAGTCGCGCTGCGCTCCGTCGCGCATTTGCGCCGACGCGAGTCCGGCGCTCGCGCCAAGGGCAACTGTCACCAGTATTACCGCGGCAGCACGCAGTCGCCGCAGTGCGCGACCCTGACGGAACGTGCGAACCACCTCGTCGTCGAGATAGTCGCGGAAGTCCTGCGTGGGACGATGAACGTCGGAGAGCTTCGCGTCTTCAGTAATGTCGTTCATGACTTGTCCTCGTTGGAAGCGTCGGTTTCTATCTCATGGCGCAGGCTCTGTCGCGCACGGCGCAGGCGTCCTTCGACGGCCCGCTCGGAGAGCCCGAGTGTGTTGGCGATTTCGGCAACGGGACGGCGCTCGAAGTGGAACTCCTCGATGAGTCGCATTTGCCGGAAGGGAAGGCGAGCAATGGCACGCTCGACGAGCGACCTTCGTTCCGTTGCGTCTCGCGCCACATCGGCATCAACGGCGGGAATTTCGATGGCGCCGTCGTCCAGACGAATGGGAGTCTGCCGCCGGAAGTAGTTCGACAGGAGGCGTGACGCCACAGTGGTGAGCCACGCCATGGGGCGTTCGGGAATTCCGTCGACGCGCCAAGCACGCACGGCGCGAAGCCACGTTTCCTGGACGACGTCCTCCGTCAGGTCGCGATCGCCGTCGCAGCGGCGCGAGACGACGCCGTAGAAATCGTCGAGGGTTTCGCGGTAAATCTGCCGGACGTTCTCCTCGGTGGCTCGCTTCGGCATTGCTCTCCAGGTCAACTGCTCCTGGGTTGAAGACACACGCTCCCCGAAAAACCCACGGTCCGATGCCGCTCGCGCGCGAGCGAGGAATTTCCGATGTTTGGGCTGTCCCGATCCGGAGTCTAATGTCACTTCTGTCACTGCAGCGCATTGCTCTGCTCGTGCTCGCGACGGTGTGTTCCTCGTCGTGCGCGGATGCCCAGCGCGTCGACCACGCAGAGCATCATGAGTTCGTCATCGAGAATTTCCGCACCGAATCGGGTGTTGTACTCCCGAAGGCCACCATCGTCTACGGCACATACGGCCACTTGAACGCAGCGCACACCAACGCGGTGTTGCTGCCTTCACACTACATGGCCACGCATCACGGCTACGAGTGGCTCATCGGGCCCGGACGTGCGCTGGATACCGCAACGACGTTCCTGATCGCGACGGAGATGTTTGGCAACGGGCATTCGTCGTCGCCCAGCAACACGCCCGAGCCGTTTCATGGGCCGAGGTTTCCGGTGACGACCATCAGGGACAACGTCGAGGCGGTTCATCGTCTGATGACCGAGCAGCTCAAGATCACGCATGCGCGCGCGATCATCGGCTTCTCGATGGGCGCGCAGCAGGCCTTTCAGTGGGCCGTGAGCTATCCGTATTTCACTGATCGCATCGTTGCGACGTCTGGTACGGCGAAGACATATGGTCATGGGATCGTGCGGCTCGAGGGCCAGATTGCGGCGCTCACGGCAGATCCCGAGTTCAAGGGCGGTGACTACTCCAAGTCGCCAAAGAAAGGGATGGAGGCCTTCGGGATGGTGTGGGCTGGTTGGTTGTATTCGCAGGAGTGGTGGCGCCGAGAGCTGTGGAAGACGAGCGTGCCCGCTGGTACGACGCTCGAGCAGTACATGCAGACCTTCCGGACCAACTTCCTGTCGACCGCCGATGCGAACGACGTCATACTGCAGGCGCATACTTGGGAGAAGCACGATGTCGGCACGACGCCCGGCTTCAACGGCGACGTCGAGAAAGCGCTGCGCTCCATCAAGGCGCCGTTGTTGTACATGCCCTCCCAAACCGACCTCTATTTCCCGATCGGTGACGCACGCTACGAAGCGCCGTTCATTCCTACAGTGACGCTCGTACCCATTCCGTCGCTGTGGGGACATCCCGCAGGCGCAGGCGCCAGTCCGGAGGATCGAGACTTTCTCAACGTCTCGATCAGCCGCTTTCTCTCGACCCTCCCCCCGCCCTGAAGATCAATTCGTTCGAGTTTCGCCCAGCGACTCGAGCCAGGCGGCGAGCTCTTCGCGGGTGGCGAGGACAGCGTCGTTCGCCTTGAGCTGCGGGTGGATTTCCGCATCCCCGTAGCCGGTTGGGACGCCGGTGGTCTTGGACACGATCCACGAGTTCGATTGTGTGCGCGGCTTTCCGCGCATGAGTGATCGGGGTGCCTCGCCGATCAGAGCTGCGACTGCGCTGTACGTGGCGCGCTGTTGATGGCGATCGAGTGCTTCGATGACGCCGTCGAGATGAAGTGTGCTCATGTCGTTGTCGCT
Organism: bacterium; assembly: GCA_040003345.1. Lineage (GTDB taxonomy): Bacteria > Gemmatimonadota > Gemmatimonadetes > Gemmatimonadales > Gemmatimonadaceae > AG11. The sequence continues at coordinate 268 of JBDUCR010000182.1, read as the reverse complement.
CCGGATTCGCTGGTGGTGCGCACAGTGTAGCCCGAGCGTGCGTGATCTCCATCACCGTTTCATTTCGGGGCGGACGAAAGGAGCTTGCGGATGTGTTTTAGGCCTATACTATCTCGACGATGCAAGTTGTCGTGATCGGGGGCGGGCCAGCTGGACTCTACACCGCGCTGCTCCTCAAGCAGCTGCGGCCGGCGACCAACGTCGTCGTGCTCGAGCGCAATCGCGCCGACGACACCTTCGGCTGGGGCGTGGTCTTCTCCGACCAGAC
>JBDUCR010000426.1:0-11074 GCA_040003345.1 bacterium | reverse complement strand
CATCGTGTTCGCGTCGATGACGCGGACACCGCGCGCACGCGACTTCTTCGCGTCATACAACACTTCAGCGACAACGCTGTTGGGCTGTAGCGTGAGTTTGCCCGTCTTCTGCGCTGCGGGAAGCGTCGAGCCAATGCTCGTGAAATACGAGTGCGTGATACAGCCGCGCTCACACGGCCCGCAATAGTGACAGGGCAGGCGACCATTGTGCGGCTGCGTGAGAATGGCGACGCGCCCGATCGTCATCACGCGCTCACCGTTGAACGCCTTCATGATCTTGGGTCGCGCGTCCTGCTCGACGCACGTCATTGCCATGGGCGGCAGAAACTCGCCGTCAGGGAGTTGCGACAAACCTTCCGTCGCGCCGCTGACGCCGATGAAGCGCTCGACGTGACTATACCACGGCGCGAGATCCTTGTACCGAATCGGCCAGTCGCTGCCGTGACCGTCCTTCGCATTCGCTTCGAAGTCGAGATCGCTCCACCGATACACCTGGCGGCCCCACATGATCGAGCGGCCACCAACCTGCCGACCACGAAACCACTTGAACGGAGCGTCGGCCGGATTTGTGTACGGGTTCTCCGCGTCCTTCACGAAAAACTTGTGCCCCATCTCGTCGCACGCGTAACAACCGCGCTGAATCGCGTAGTCCCGTTCGAGCGACTTGCGATCGCCGAGTCCGCGAAAGTGCATCTCCCATGGCTGCACGTGCTCCACGTAGTCTGTCGCGGGATTGACGGGGCCACCCGCCTCGAGCACGAGTGTCTTCAGCCCATGCTCGGTGAGCTCCTTGGCCGCCCATCCACCACTGATCCCTGAACCGACGACGATCGCGTCGTAGTGCGTTGTCTGCGTCATTTGACGTCACCCGTGCGCGCGGCGCGAAGCGGCATCGGCGCTGCGCCATCAAAGCGGCCCGGCATGATCTCCGTCTTGAGCACATCCTTCATCACAGGCTCGCTCGTGAAATAGCCATGCACGATGAGTCCCTTGAGCCGCCAGTACGTGCGTTGCGGCTCCGCTCGTCGATCCGTGAGCGCTTCAATGGCCGCAATCGCCTTCTCACGCTCCTCACTCGAGCGCTCGCCGAAGTCGACACCAGCACCGCTCTGCAGTGTAGTGGTGATTCCATCGAGCCCAGCGACGAACGCATCGCGATCACTGTCGGACAGCTGCTCCGACACGATGATATCGACGAACGCAGGCACCCCGACGTCGGTCGCGCTCGGCGAATCGGTTCGAGGGATGATGACGTCCGCGATCGCCCCCACGAGCGCGAGGTGCGGATCAGTCAGGCCATCTGACGGTCGCGTGCCGCTGCGAACTCGCGTCCACGCCAGCGCGGATTCGCGTGGCAGAAGCGCAAGCACTGCCGATGCGCCGACAGTGCGGAGAAAGTCACGACGTTCCATGTGCGGTCGGGGAAGAAGGACGAGCGCAAAACCGTACGACCGCGCCCGGCGTCCGTCAATGACGCAGTCATCCCCGATCCCCGGGCCGCTACTTCTCCTTGATCTCCCCCAAGGCCTCGGCGGCAGCGCGGCGAACGTGAGGGTCCTTGTCGCCCAGCGCCTTGGTGAGTCCCGAGATCGCTGACGGAGAGCCGATGTTGCCCAGCGCCTCGATGGCGTTCTTGCGCAGCTCGGCATCTGGATCGGCGAGCAGCCCGATGAGCGCTGGCGTCGTCGTCGGATCGGCGATCGAGCACAGAGATGCCGCGGCGAGATGGCGCAGCTCCGGATCGGTGGAGGAGAGCGCCTTCACGAGATTTGGTGGCGCGATATGCGAGTCGTCGAGCTCCCCGAGCGCCGATGCAGCGGCTCGACGGACGGTGATGTCGGCGTCATCGAGTGCGCCTCCCAGTGCCCTCAGCGATGTCGCCGCACTGATCTCTCCAAGCGCGCTCGCCGCGGCGACACGCACTCGAGGATCTGTGTCGCTGCTGAGTGCGCGTTCGAGGGGAACGAGCGTCTCTTGATTCTTGAATTTCCCGAGTACCTCAGCCGACATTGCGCGAACGTTCGGCTCGGCGTCGCGCAGCGCCGGCACCACCACTGGAACTGCGCGCGCGTCCTCGAGTTGGCCGAGCGCCCAGATCGCCGCCAGTCGCACGCGTGGCTCTGTACTGTGAACCGCATTCACTAGCACAGGCACGGATCCATGATCCTCCAACTCACCGAGTGCCCATGCGGACATCGCTGCCACGGCGGGTACGCGGTCGGCGAGAGATTTTTCGAGCGCCAGACGAAGCTCCTTGTGCTCGCCGTTTCCCGCAGCAAGCGCCGCCGCCTCGCGTACCGTTGGCGAGGCATCGTTCAACAAAGACGTCAGTCGGTTCGCGGTAATCACACTCTGCCCAAGCATCTTGCTCGCCACTCGGCGGACGCACGTGTTCTGCGCATTCAGCTCGACGATCAAACGCTCGATCGCGCGTGGGTCAGTGATCGTTCCGCCAATGGAGTCCTTCGCGGCGCGCACGGAGCTGTTTCCTCCGGCAAGCCGCCCGATGCCGTTCTCGTCACCACCAGACCAGAAGTTACCGATCTGGTCCCCGAGCATTTCGCAAATGACGGGATCTGTTTTGCCAAGCGCATCGAGCAGAATTGCGACGCGCCCGGAATCCGGACCAGCGCGATGGCGCTCCCAGTCTCCATGAAACACGGAGGGCGACGCAGGGCTCAGCTTCACGACCGCGCCGATCGCTCCAGCGCCCAGAAGCGCCGATGCCAGCAGTACAGGAATCGCGCGCATGACTATTGTCTCCTCTCGCCCAGCGCTTCAGCAGCAGCGCGACGAACCTTGGCGTCTTTCGATGTCAGCGCTGCACGCAAGGCATCGTTTGCCGCGGAGTCCGCGATGTTGCTCAGCGCACTCACTGCATGCTCACGCACGTCACCGTTGGAATCTTCGAGCATTTTGCGCAGCGAAGGAATCGCACCGATCACCGACCGCTCGCCCGCGAGCTCGGCTGCCTTGGCACGAACGTCGGCAACCGGATCACGCAGAAGAGCGAGCAGGGTGGGCTCGGCGATCGGTGCTTTCAATTCCTCCAGCGCGCTCATCGCCTGCTGTCGCACGTCCGCATTTGAATCCGTCAGCGCCGTATGAATTGCTGCAGCCGCGGAGACGTCGTGCAATTCGGCAAGTGCTTCGATTGCCGCCTGGCGCACATCCGGCGATGAATCGTGCACGAGCTTTGCGAGCGCGGGGCTCGCCGAACGATCCTTGAGCTGGCCGACAATGTGCGCGGCCTTATGGCGGATCTCGGGCGAGGAATCATTCAGCAGTGGCACGACAGCGGCTGATGGCACGCCTTCCTCATAGTTCGACAGCGCATCGAGTGCGTTCTGCTTCACTTCAGCCGATGCATCACTCAATGCGGCGGCGAGTGCAGTGATGGCGCGCGGATCCTTGAATTGACCGAGTGCCTCAGCTGCAGCCGATCTCACCTTGGGCTCCGTGTCCTTGAGCGCACCGATGAGACCGGGCACCGCCCGTGCGTCTTCGAGCTTGCCCAGGGAATTGGCGGCTGCAACGCGCACGTCGGCGTTCTCGTCTTTGAGCCGCGCGATCAACGCAATCACGACGGCACTGTCGGCCGGCGTTAGATGTCGGGGGCGGGCTGGTTCACCGACATGTGAGAAGTCACCAACAGCGGACAAGGAATTCGAATCCTGCGCTTCCTCGCCAGCGCCGGTGGAGGTCGGCTTGCCGTTGGCGACATCGCCGCGCTTCACCAAGCTCGCGCGAGCGGACTTGCCGGTGACACTCGGTGCTATTGCAATCGTAGCTACGATGACGACGAGCGCTCCGAGTGCAAGCGCACGTCGCGACCGCTTCGCGGGCATGCCCTCCTCGAGCAGCTTCGCGACGCGCGACACGAGCAGCGAGCGCTCCTCCGCCATGCCGGCCACGGGCACGCCCAGTGGCGACGCCTGAATCCATTCCGCGACTTGTGCGAGACAGCGGGCAAGCGCGACGCCCGAGCCGGTGCGGCGCACGGCCCATTCGTCGCACAGATATTCCGCTGACGTCGCGATCTGTCGACGGGCCACGCGGTTGAGCGGCTGAATCCACAACACGTGTTCGATGAGGCTCGCGGCGGCGAGCCAGATCGGGTCGCGACGCGTAAGGTGCGCGAGCTCGTGCGCGAGCATGCTGCGCTGCTGCTCGAGGTCGAGGTCAGTGAGTGCGGTCTCCGGAACGCAGATCTCCCGGATTCCGAGCGCGATGGGACTCGAGATGCGCACGGTGGTCGTGAGTCGGGGCGTACGACGAAGTCCTGCTTCGCGTGAGAGGGCGCCAAGGGCGTCGAGTACGCGGCCGTCCTGCACGGCGCGTCGGTCTCCGATGCGGCCAACGAGAATGAGACGTCGCGCCGCGTAACCCAGCCCGAGCACGAGCGCGATCAGCGCCCAACCCATGACGACGAGTGACTCGGGAGAAATCGGATCACTGGTGGATGTGGGTGCGCTGGGAACTGCACCATCGGCGTTCTCCCTAAGCGGCTCGGAGGCGATCGGCTCGCTTAGCGGATCTGCTGCACTCTCGACGTGCGTGGACGGCGCACGGTGGCTGCTCACGACCGGTGTCCTTCTTAGCGAGAACGTGCCCTTCGGCTGAACGTCGAAGCGGAGTTGAACGGTGGCAGTGAGAATGCCGCCGAGCATCGCCGTCTTCCACAGAAGATCGGACGCGGCGGGCGACATCCGGCGCGAGCGAACGAGCAGCCACGCGAGACCGAGAAGCACCGTGCTGTGGATGGCGTAGGTCAGCAGCCAGGCCAGCACCGTGGAGGAAATCGTGTCGATCATTTGTCGTCTCCCTGCGACGGCATTGTATTGTCGATCATCTGACGCACGCGCGCGAGGTCGCCGGGACTCATGTCGCCTTCGGCGAGCAGGTGACTCACGAGGGCAGTGACGTCGCCCGCAAAGAGGCGTTCCGTGAGCTCGCCGACCATGGAGTGCTGTACGTCCGCCTCGGTGAGAAGTGTCCGATAGACGAACTGTCGATCGCGGGTTCGGCGCGAGAGGATTCCGCGTCGCTGCAATCGGGAAACGATCGTCGCGACAGTGGTTTGCGCAAGCTTTCGCTCGGCGTAGAGCGCTTCCCAGATGTCGGCCACGGTCGCTTCGCCGCGCTCCCACAGCAGGCGAAGGACGGTGATCTGAAGTTCGGTGAGTGCCTGGCGTTCCGTCATGGGGCTCCGTGTGATCTACAGGTGTAGTTTTACACTTGTAGAGTCAGCGTGTCAAGAGCCAGTATCAGGGCAGGCCGATCGAATCCAGCAGCTCGGTGAACCTCGGCTCCGTTCGCAGCGCATCGAACACAGGTCGCACGCCGATCCAGGCGAGATCCGTCGCACGGAGCTCACGCGCCGCATCGAGCGCATCGAGTGCTGCACCACTGTTGCCCATCGCCGCGTGCACCTGCGCGAACAGCACCGGCGACACATAGCCGCTCTTCCCACCCTCGGCGAGTCGGTCGAGCACACGTTGCGCCGAGTGCATGTCGCCGGAACGTGCGTAGGAGACGCCCATCGCGGCGATGAACTCCGGACTGTCGCTACCGAGATCGAGCGCGCGCTGCAAATGACGAATGCTCTCGAAGAACTTGCCTTGCTCCGCTTGTACCTGGCCGAGGAACGCATGGGCGGGCGCGAAGTCCGCATCGCGCAGCAGGAGCGTCTCGAACGTTTCGGCCGCGGTGTCGAAGTCGCGCGCGAAGAAGTTCGTGAGGCCGATGCTCACGGCGATGGCGGGGGACAGCGGATCGAGCTCCTTCGCGCGGAGCAGCTCGCGCTGGGCGAGTGGGAATTGTCCGCGTGGCACGAGCGCGTGCATCGCGTACCACTGATGCGCGATTGGATACTGTGGACTCGCATCGATTGCGCGACGGAAGTCCGCGGCCGCGCCTTTCCAGTCCCAATCCCAGAAGGCACGTACGCATGCAAGTGCGGAGAGCGCCTCTCCGAGCTCGGGCTGCAGTTCGAGTGCACGCTTCGCTGCGTCGCGCGCGGCGCGCATTGCTGGCTCCGGCGGCTCGCCGCCATACAGCGCGAGCGTCACGTGGGTCTCGGCGAGCGCAGCCAGTGCGGCGACGAACGACGCGTCGATGGCGAGCGCCTCGTGCAGCGCCTTCACACTACGCTGCATGCCAGTCACCGTGCGCCGATTCCAGTGATAGCGTGCCTCGAGATAGCGTTCGTATGCGCCGACATCGTGCATCGCTTCGGCAGGCGGCTTGGCGAGAAGCTCGACTCGTAGTGCGTCCACGATGGCGCGCGTGATGTCGTCCTGAATCTCGAAGACGTCGGTGAGCATGCGATCGTAGCGCTCGGACCATATCTCGAAGCCGGTGCGTGTGTCGACGAGATGTGCAAGAATTCGCAAGCGCTCGCCGCCGCGTCGCACCGAGCCCTGAAGCAGGGTGTCGACGTTCAGGTCGCCGTCCTTGCGCAGTGATTCGAGTGTACGGTTCCGCAGCGCGAACGACGTCATGCGCCCGAGCACACGGAGTCCTTTCGTCGCGCCGAGTGCATGGATGAGCTCTTCGGTAAGCCCTTCCGTGAAGTATTCGTCCTGCGCATCGCCGCCGGTGTTCGTGAATGGAAGCACGGCGATCGAGCGCGCTTGCGGAGGTCCCGGCCGCGGCACAACAGGGTACGAGCCAGTCGGCGACGACAATGCCTTGATGAAATCCTCGACGGTTGCGTACCGGTCGTCCGGGTCGCGCGAGAGCGCGCGCAGCAGCGTGTGCTCGACGTGCGCAGCGAGGGGCAGGGGCGCACGCGGGCGAGGTGCGTTACGCGTTGTCTTCTGCAACAAAAGCGCAGTTGCGGGGCCGCTGAAGGGTGGCGAGCCAGTCAGCATCTCGTAGAACATGCAGGCGAGCGCGTACAGGTCGGTGCGCCCGTCGACATTCGACTCACCAAACGCCTGCTCGGGACTCATGTATTCAGGCGTGCCGAGCCCGAAGCCGGGCTGCGTCATGCGTTCGCTGGATTCTCCCTGCTCGACGAGCGCGCGCGCGATGCCGAAGTCGGCAACCAGCGCGTGCCCTGCCGAGAAGAGAATGTTCTCCGGCTTGATGTCGCGGTGCATTACGCCGCTGCGATGTGCCCAAGCCAGCGCGTCTCCGACTTCGCAAGTAATGCGGGTCGCCTCGTCGATCGGTAGCGTGTCCCGCTCAGTCAGTCGTGAGCGCAATGAGCCACCCTCGATGAAGGGCATGACGTAATACAGCGCGCCGGCCGCCTCGCCCGAATCGAACACGGGAAGAATGTTGGGATGCTGAAGCCGCGCTGCGATGTCGATCTCGCGCTTGAAGCGCTCGGGGCCGAGCGACGTGCTCAGGTAGGGGCGGAGCACCTTGATTGCGACGTTGCGATTGTGGCGCACATCGCGAGCCCGGTAGACGTACGCCATTCCGCCGCTTCCGGCCCGCGCTTCGAGGAGGTACCGGTCAGCGAGGGCATCGCGAAGTTCAGTCGGCAGTTCTTCCAACAACGACTCTCCTGAGGGGACGTTCGAAGTTACGTCACTGCTTGCGATTCGCTAGCTTCCGCTCGCGCGCGACCGTCGCGCGATTCCGTTCGTCCGGAGCTTTGCGCATGACTGCAGGAAGCGTCGTCTTTCTCTTCGTTCTCGTCGCAGCACTGGGCTTCTTTGCCCTGAATGTGCAGCGACTCGCGAGCTATCTGCAGCTCGGCTTCGCGGAGGATCGCACCGACCATCCGTTGACGCGGATCAGGAACGTCCTCGAGATCGGCATTGCACAGAAGAAGATCTTTCGCGATCCCGTTGCCGGCCCGATGCATGCCCTGATCTTCTGGGGATTCATGGTGCTCACCGCTGGCACGGTGGAGATCCTCGTGGCCGGTGTGTATCCGGCGTTCTCATATGCGATGTTTCTGCCGAAGCCGCTCTATGACGCGTACGCCGCGTCGCAGGATATCTTCGCCGTATTGGTCATTTTCGCCGTCGCGTTCGCGCTCTATCGCCGCACCGTCGTGCATCCAAAGAGATTGGATGGCGATGATCTCGAGCACACGGATGCGCTGATCATTCTCAGCATGATCGGCGGCTTGATGGTCACCCTGCTGCTGGCCAACGGATTCCTGCTCGCCGCCAACCATCAGGCGTTCGGTTCCGAAAAGGTGGTGTCGAAACCGCTTGGCATCATGCTCAACCACATGATGGCTCCGCATGCCGCCTACACGCGCTATCAGATCTTCTGGTGGGCGCATGCGTTGCTCATCCTGTCGTTCCTGAATTATCTGCCGTACTCGAAGCATCTGCACGTCCTCACGTCGCTCATCAACGTCTACTTCTCGAATACGAGCGGTCCGGGGACGAAGGGCGCTATGCGCTACATGGACCTCGAGGCCGACGTCGAGCAATTCGGCGCGAGCGACGTGGAGCATCTCTCCTGGAAGAACCTGCTCGACGGATACTCCTGTACGGAGTGCGGACGTTGCACGGCGGCGTGTCCGGCGAACATCACCGGCAAGCCGCTGAGCCCGCGCAAGATCGTCATCAACACTCGACAGCGTCTCATGGAGAAGGCGCCGGTAGTGACGCACGATCGAATGGACTTTCTCACGTCGGCACTCTTGCACGGCGAAGGCGACGACGCTCGTGCGACGACTGTCGACGAGGTGATGGAGCATCGGCTGCTCGACACCTATATCACCGAAGAGGAGCTGTGGGCCTGCACGAGCTGTCGCGCGTGTGTGACCGAATGCCCGGTGTCGATCGATCAGCTCGACGTCATCAACCAGCTCCGTCGTAACCTCGTGCTCACGGAGTCGCGCTTCCCTGAAGAGCTGCAGCCGGTGTTCGAGTCTCTCGAGCGCAATGGGTCACCATGGGCATTCAACGCAGGCGACCGTGCCGCGTGGTCTGAAGGCCTCGACATTCCCACCATGGCGCAGCTGCTCGAGCGCGGAGAGAAGGCCGACATTCTGTTCTGGGTCGGATGCATGGGGTCGTTCGACGATCGTGCGAAGAAGATCACGGTGGCATTCGCGCGCATCATGCAGGCGGCGGGAATCAGGTTCGCGATTCTTGGCCAGGAAGAGAGTTGCCATGGCGATCCGGCACGTCGGATGGGCAACGAGTATCTGTACCAGATGCTCGCCAAGAACGCGATCGAGACCCTCGACCGGTACGAGGTCACCACGATCGTCACGCATTGTCCGCATTGCTTCCACCAGATGGGCAACGAGTTCCCGCAGTTTGGCGGCAACTACGAAGTGATTCATCACTCGACGTACATCGAGCGACTCTTGCAGGACGATCGCGTGCCGCTCAAAACGGCAGAGGCAGAGAAGCTCACGGTCGCGTATCACGACAGCTGCTATCTCGGTCGCTACAACGACGTGTACGACGCGCCACGCGAGTCGATGAAGCGGGCGTTGCCAGTGATCAATCTCGTCGAGGCGCCCCGGAGCAAGGATCGCGGATTGTGCTGCGGTGCAGGCGGAGGCCGCATGTTCATGGAAGAGCGCACAGGCAAGCGCATCAACATGGAGCGCACGGAGGAACTACTTGCCACTGGCGCCGATGCGATTGCGGTGGCGTGTCCGTTCTGTATGACGATGATGACCGACGGAGTGAAGGCCAGCGGATCCGAGGTGCCAGTGTTCGACATTTCGGAAGTCGTGGCCGGTCAATTGTCATCCTGAAACGAGCGAACTGTCATCCCGCAGGAGTGAGCAACGCGAACGAGTGTCGGGATCTGCCGTCGCGCCGATTATACCTTGCCACGTGCGCAACGAAAGCAGATCCCGACACTCGCTATCGCTCCTGCGGGATGACAGGGATCCGCACCTGATGTATGCGCAGCGCGCGCTACTCCGCTCTCCAGTGCAGACGGTGCAGCGTGATCGTCTGTCGAATCTCACCATCGACATACGGTCTCGGATCCGCCTCGCTCGTCAGTCCGCGGTCCGAGCATTCCTCGAGGAATTCATCGAGCGCGATCCGCCCCGGATCAGCCACGATCGCCTCGCCACCGCGCACGAGCGTCCTGGCAATCGCATCCGCCACCATCGCAGCGTAGCGATGCTCGTAAAGCACGTCTGACGCGAGCACCACGTCATACTTGCCAAGATCGTCCGGCATCGCCACCCAGTTCACCATGCGCGTCGCGATCTGCTTGCCCGTGGCATCAGCGACGTTGAGCGAGGCAAAGAGAATCGCATCGTCGTAGTAGTCGGTCGCCGTCACTTCTGCGCCAGCCATCGCGGCAGCGAGCGACACCACCCCTAACCCGCAGCCAAGCTCCAGTACGCGTTGACCGGCGAGGCGCATGATCGCCACTTCATTCGCGAGAATCTGCGCCGATGGCCAGAGATCAGCCCAATAGGGAAGGCGTTCGTCCTGCACGTAATCGTCTTCGCTGATCAAGTCATCCGCATTCGCGGGACTCAGCAGCACCACATCTCGCTCGGCAACGCGCAGCGGGCGCGTCACGGTCCGAAAGCGCCGAGTCAAATCGGCGCGCAGAGCGTCGATGGTTTGAGAGCCGGTAGTCTTCACCCGAGAAAGATAGTGCCTCCGCCGAGATCGCCGTCGAGCGGAATGGCGCGCAGCGAGGCGCCTGCGGGCACATCGAGTTCGTCTGGCGGAACGACAATGAGCGCGTCGGCTAACGACATCGACGTCAACATCCCCGAGCTCTGCGCGCCAGTGAGCCGCGCAATTGGCGCCGCACCGCCGTCACCTTCGAGTACAGCGCGAAGGAAATGCGTGAGAGGCGCGCCGAGGTGAATCGGCTCGCCGAGAGTAACGCCGATCGTTCGGCGATGCGGGCGCGCGCTACCGGCGAGCATCCGCAGCAGCGGTCGGCCGAACAACTCGAACGTGACGAGTGCCGAGACAGGATTGCCAGGTAGTCCAAGCCATGGCGCGCCGAACAGCGTGCCGAAGCCGAGCGGTGCGCCGGGTCGCATGCGCACGCGCCACAGCGAGAGCGACCCGCCAAGCGCAGTGACGACGCTACGTGTGTAATCGAAATCGCCGACCGAAACACCCCCGCTCGTCAGCACGAGATCGCAACCATCTGC